>JANOER010000062.1:0-4639 GCA_031441285.1 Rhodobacterales bacterium | reverse complement strand
GGGATCCGCGACGACGGTTGTCAGGCGTTTTGGGCGTGCGACGGCCATGGAGGGACGGGGGATGCGGTTTTCCTTTGGCCGCACGCTGGCGTCGTTCACCTTGATGACGGTGAAGCTGATGTTGTCCTGGTCGGGATCGTCCAGCTTGACCAGTTCCTCCAGCAGCCGTTCGGCGATCTCGGTTGACCGGCTTTTGCGGTATCTGCCGACCAGCTTTTCGATCTGCGCGTTGGTCAGGAACTGCAGCCCGTCCGAAGCGCAGACCACGATGTCGCCCGCCCGCAGCTCGACCGGGGCCAGAGGGCAGTCCACCTTCGGGATCCGCGTCCCCATCAGCACCGAGATCAGGCAGTTGCGGTCGGGGTGGTTCATCCCCACCTCGGCGTCCATCAGGCCCGACTTCACCATGTAGTCGATCTGCGGTGCCATCGAATGGTCTTCGTTCAGCTGGCTCAGGCGGCCCGCCCGGTACAGAAACAGCGGGCTGTCGCCCACCGAAATCCACCACAGCCGGTTCTCGACCAGCGCCGGCACCACCAGCGTCGCCCCCATCCCGTCCGTCTCGGGGTGGGTCCGCGTGTGCTGGCGCAGGGTCTCGTTCGCAAGGTTCGCCACGTTGCGCAGGATCTCGGGCGCCCGGGTCTCGAAGGCCTCGACATCCGCGAAGTGGAACTTCAGCTCGGAGTAAACCTCGGTCAGCACGATCTTCGAGGCCACGTCCCCCGCCGCATGCCCGCCCATCCCGTCGGCCAGGACCACGAACCCCGCCTCGGCCCCCACCGGGAAATCGGCGGTGATCGCGTCCTCCTGATAGTCCCGTGCGCCCTGGCTTATCCCAGAGGCCACGTCATAGCGCGGTTCACGCGATCGCCACATCATGGCCATCCCCCCCCACGTCAGAGGCCGACCAGTTGAAACCGGGCGTGCACAGCACCTTCAACAACAGCGTCGTCTCGCCGATCTGGATCTCGTCCCCGTCGCCGACAACCTCGGTCGACAGCAAGGGCTTGCCGTTCAGCCGGACCAGGTTCGACTTGCCGCCATGCCCGACGTGAAACTGGTGCGTCCCCGCGTCATAGGCGATCGCCGCATGGTTCTGCCGCGAGATCGCCATGTCCCCGAACTCCAGCGAAACCGTCTGGTCAGACCCGCGACCAATCTGCGAAACACCCTGCGACAGCGCAAAGGCGGTGCCGCGACCCGGCCCGCCCAAGACCACAAGCCAGCCGGTCGGGAACATCACATGACCTTGCCCCGGCATCGCTGCCGCGACAGGGACCGGAGAAGCCTGAGCATCATCAAAAAGCGGCACCACAGAGGACGATTGCAGCTCGAAGCCCAGGATCCGCGTCTTCGACCGGGTCGGGCGGCGGCGTTCTGGTTCCGCCAGCCCTGCGGCTGGCGTCGTCGCCAGCTTCGGCGCCTCGTTCGCTTCCAGATCCCAAATGCCAAACGCCGGGCCGGAAGACCGGTCGGCCATCTGCGCTCTGGCCTTCACCACGCGGTTTGGCCTGGTGGACTGATAGTCGGCATCCTGGTCCTGATCGGCTGCCGCTGCCGCTGCCGCTGCCGCTGCCATCGCCGGAGCGGCCGCCGCGGCCAGGGCCTCGCGCAGGCGCTTTACTTCCAGTTCCGCCAGGGCGGCCATCACCGGGTCGGGGCCAGAGTCGACCGCAACCATCGGCTTCACCGGCCCGGCGGCAGTCCTGCCAAAGATCGAGCGAAGGAACTTCACGTCTTGTTCTCCAGGTTCAGGTCCTTGTTCTGCAAGACCGCCGCGTCGAGGTCCGGTAACCGAAGGGTTCCGACCGCCATGCTGCCATTGCGTTGAACGGCAAAACCAAAAGTTGTAACTCCGTCTGCAATTGCGCGCTTAAGGAGATTAACCAGAGCCGAAGCGCTGTCAAGCATCTCGCCGGTTGCTGCATAGACCAACAGCACATCGCCGACCTGCAGGTCGGTCACCAGGCCGTGGGGCAGGGCGACGACCACAGGCCGCGGGCCGTCACCGGTCTCGATGTCCTGGAGCACTACGCCGTTGGCAAGTTCGAATTGCCCGGCGGCAAGGCCAGAGCCGGTTGCCGTGGCAGCGGCGGTTGACCGGTCCGCAGGCAGGAAGCGCTGGACCAGATCGCCGGGCAGCGACAAAAGACCGGCAAGCAGCACCACAGCCGCCGCCGATGAGACCAGAAGATTTTGCGGCCTGCTGATCAACGCGGTCTTTGGTGCGGTTGCGGCGACTGCTTCTGCCGGGGCGGACAAGACAGGCTTGGTGGCAGGTATTGCCGCAGGTTTGGAGTCAGCAGATACGGCGGCAGCGATCGCAACGGGATCGGCCGCCAATGGCGCAACACGGGATGGCGTCGCGGCTGCCGGTGTCGTCGGGACCGAAGACAGGACCGGCCGCCTTGCCCCTTGGCGCAGCATGGTCCGCCAGTCCTCGACCGACTGGAACCGGTCACGCGGGAAGATCGACATCCCCTTGTCGATCGCTTTCAGAAACTCGGGCGCATAGCCCTTGGCGCGGCCAACCGCTGACGGTTGCGGGTCGCCCTGGCGATTGGCAATTGCTGACAGGCGCTCTTGCGAGGTCTTGGGGGTCGTGCGGGTAATGAGATGGCAGAAGGTGGCGGCCAACGCGTAAAGGTCGCTGTTCGGGCCCTGAAGGCTGCCGCTGATGTAGAACTCTTGCGGAGAGTAGCCGTCCTTGACCACCCGCAGCCCGGACAGCGCGCGGCTTTTCCGCGTCACGTCCTTGCGCGACGCACCGAAGTCGATCAGCACCGGCCGCCCGGTCTTGCGGTCCAGAAGGATGTTGTCGGGCGAGATGTCACGATGCAGGACGCCCTCGGCATGGACATAGGCAACGGCGTCCAGCACCTGATCAAGGATCGCCACAAGCTGCTCTGGCTTCAGAGCAGGCGACGTTCCTTCGACGGTTTCCAGAAGGTCGGGGCCGTCGATATGCTCCATCGCCATGTAGGCGGTGTCGTTGTCTTCAAAGACCTGATGGACCTTGACGATATTGTGGTGCTGAAGCCGCGACAGGGTCAGCGCTTCCTGCACGAAAAGTTTCACGACCGAACGAAAATCACCTTCCCGCTGGCGGGTGCGCGGGGCAACGGCGGTTCCGGCGCGACGGCAGAACGAGCTTGGAAAACATTCTTTGACCACCACACGGCGATCCAGCGAGTCCCGTGCCAGATAGGTGATCCCGAAGCCACCGGCATTGAGGAAAGAGTCGATCGTGAACTGCCCGCCAAGAAGCCTGGTTCCCGGTTTCAGTTCGTCCGTGACCGACCCGATGCCGAGGTCGTCGAATTTTTCGGCTGGAGAGTTCATGTCCGCACCCTTGTCCGCGTCACCCCCATCCGAAAGGGAGTGCTGCCAAGGTTCACTGATATTGGTCGAGTTGGGCCAAATCGTGATCCCAGTTCGTTCGTTTTTTGCCACAATCTGCAGGCTTCCCGGCGCAATGCCCGAATGAAGCAACAACTGCTGGCGTCAATGATTGTTAATGCTTCGGTCGGATAGCATCATGCGACGGTGCGCTGCGACCCTTCAGGTTGCAGCCGGATCGATGGCATCGTGCCAAGGTTTTGCCACATGCGGGCGCGTTTCGGTGCACAGGGCCCTGCGCAGGCAAAGCCGGATCCGCCGGAATGTCGCAGCCGATTCCCGTCCGCCACGGACTTGCTCTTTCAGCGCCCGCGTGACACCACGAGGCCATGGTCGAAATCCTGCTGAAAACGCTGCCCTTCTTCGCTGTGATCGGGCTTGGGTATCTGTCGGGGCAGGCGCGGTTCTTCAGCGCGGAAGCGACCGCCTATCTGACCCGTTTCGTGTTCTACTTCGCACTTTCGGCCATGCTGTTCGGTTTTGCCGCCAATCTTGACGTGGCCGCGATCTTTTCCTGGCCCTTCGTCTTTGCCTATCTGCTTGGCACCTCGGTGGTCTGGATTGTCGTGGCCGCAGTTGCGCTCTGGCGCGGGACCAGCCGCGAGGAAGCCGTGTTCGAAGCGCAGACCGGCGTCATCGGCAATGTCGGCTTTCTTGGCATCCCGATGCTGGCGCTGCTGCTTGGACCGGGCGCTGTCGGGCCGGTTCTTCTGGTGCTGGCGGTTGACCTGATCGTGTTCTCGTCGCTTTTGACCATGCTGGTCACGGGCCTGCGCGCCGGGCGGGTCAGTCTGGCCACGTTCCGCATTCTGGGGGTCGGGCTTGCGACGAACCCGATGATCGTTTCGGTCGTGCTTGGCATTCTCTGGGGCTCTACCGGATTGACGCTGCCGGTTCCGGTCAACGAATTCCTGACGCTGCTTGGTGCGGCGGCGACTCCGTGCGCGCTTTTCGCCATCGGAGCGTCGCTGGCCGGGCGCAGCGCCGAGCGGATCGAGATCGCGGCCTGGCTTTCGGCGTCAAAGCTGGTTCTGCATCCGCTTGCGGTGGCCGCGGCCTGCTGGGCGCTTGGGGTGACCGGCTTTGCGGCCGGCGTCATGATCGCCGCCGCCGCCTTGCCCGTGGCCGGCAATGTCTTCATTCTGGCGCTGCACTACGGTGTTGCGCCGCAACGGGTCTCCACCGCGATCCTTCTGTCCACGGCGGCCTCGGTGCTGACGGTGACCGGGGTGATCGCGCT
>JANOER010000061.1:0-2293 GCA_031441285.1 Rhodobacterales bacterium | reverse complement strand
GACGGCGCGCTGGTGAACCTGACCGAGGATGCAGCCGCCGGGCGGTTGACGATCACCGCCGGCCGGTCGACCTTCAACCTGGCCACGCTGCCGAAAGAAGACTTTCCGGTCATGGCCAGCAGCGAGTATTCCTCGAACTTCTCGGCCCCGGCCCCGGTCTTGCGCCGTCTGTTCGACAAGGCGAAATTCGCCATCTCGACCGAGGAAACCCGCTATTATCTGAACGGGGTCTACATGCACGTCTCGCAGGGCGAGACCGGCAAAGTCCTGCGGTGTGTGGCGACCGACGGCCACCGTCTGGCGCGGATCGACGCCCCATTGCCTGAGGGCGCTGACGGAATGGCCGGCGTGATCGTGCCGCGCAAGACCGTCGGAGAGCTGCGCAAACTGCTGGACGATGACGATGCGATGATCGCGGTTTCGGTTTCCGAAACGAAAGTTCGCTTTGCCACGCCGGTGATCACGCTGACTTCGAAAGTCATCGACGGCACGTTCCCCGATTATACCCGCGTGATTCCGACCGGCAACACCAAGCGGCTGGAGGTTGACGCCAGCGAGTTCGCCAAGGCGGTGGACCGCGTTGCGACCGTCTCGTCCGAACGGTCCCGTGCAGTCAAACTTTCGCTGGATGAAGACCGGCTGATCCTGTCGGTGAACTCACCTGACTCGGGTGCCGCCGAAGAAGAACTTGCGGTGGCCTATGGCGATGAGAAGTTGGAGATCGGCTTCAACGCCAAGTATCTTCTGGAAATCGCCAGCCAGGTTGATCGCGAGAACGCCGTTTTCCTGTTCAATTCGGCCGTCGATCCGACCCTGATGCGCGAGGGCAACGACACCTCGGCAGTCTACGTCGTCATGCCGATGCGGGTCTGATCCGCCTTAACCGACGCGCCTGAAAGGGAAATGTCTTGGGCGGTCTGATGATCGATTCCCTTGTCCTGTCGCATTTCCGCAGCCATCGCGCGGCGCGGCTGACCTTTGACGGGCGGCCGGTGGCACTGGTCGGGCCGAATGGCGCCGGCAAGACGAATGTGCTTGAGGCGGTGTCGCTTCTGTCGCCCGGGCGTGGCCTGCGCCGTGCGGCGGTCGAGGATCTGGCGCGTCGCCCCGAGGGGCTGGGCTGGAAGGTCTCGGCTGCGGTGCACGGGCTTGCCGGAGCGCACGAAATCGCAACCTGGGCCGAACCGGGTGAGCCGCGTCAGGTCCGGATCGACGACAAGGTTGCGACCCAGGCCGGGCTGGGCCGGGTGCTGCGGATCCTCTGGCTGGTTCCGGCGATGGACCGGCTTTGGACCGAAGCGGCCGAAGGGCGGCGCCGGTTCCTTGACCGCCTCACGCTCAGCTTCATGCCGGAGCATGCTGAACTATCGCTTACATACGAAAAGGCGATGCGTGACCGGAATCGTTTGATCAAGGATCAGGTGACGGATCCGCACTGGTATTCCGCGCTTGAGGCGCAGATGGCCGAGGCCGGGCAGAGGATCACCGCGAACCGCCGGATCGCGATTGACCGCATTGCCGCCGCCGAAAGCCGCGACAGCGCGTTTCCTTCGGCAAGCCTCAGCCTTGTCGGCCCGGAAGGCACGCGGGAACCGGCCGATCTGGCCCTTGCGCTGGCCGATGGACGCAATCGCGACATCAGCGCGGGCCGCACTCTGACCGGGCCGCACCGGGCCGATCTGCTGGCACGCTACACGGCCAAGGACGTGCCGGCCGACCAGTGTTCGACGGGCGAGCAGAAGGCGCTTCTGATCAGTCTGATCCTTGCCAATGCACGCGCGCTTGCACAGGACCTTGGGCGAGCGCCGATCCTGCTGCTTGACGAGGTCGCAGCGCATCTGGACGCGGCCCGCCGCGCGTCGCTTTATGACGAGATCTGCGCGATTGGCGCCCAGGCTATCATGACCGGAACCGAACCCGGCCTTTTCGACGCCCTTGGGACACGCGGCCAAAGCTTCTCGATCGAAGATCACGGCGATGGATCCATCACGACAAGAGATATATGAATGACTGTTTCCTTATACCAGCTGTCACTGTACGCGCTTGGCATGGCCGGGCTTTGGGCCGTGCCCGGTCCGGTCTGGGTGGCGCTGACCGCACGGGCGCTGTCGGGTGGCATGGCAGCGGCCTGGCCACTTGCCGTCGGCGTGGCGCTGGGTGATCTGATCTGGCCACTGGCAGCGATCCTGGGCCTGTCCTGGATCGAAAGCAGCTTCGGCGATGTCCTGTCCGTCCTGCGCTGGGTCGCGGCGGTGATCTTTCTGATCATGGGCATCCTTCTGATCCGCAAACC
>JANOER010000060.1:0-2446 GCA_031441285.1 Rhodobacterales bacterium | reverse complement strand
GAACAGGCCCACCCCTTCGGCGCCGGACCCCGCCAGCGACGGCAGGTCGGCCATCAGCCCGGCGTTCATGTGCAGGCCGATGGTGGTGCCGCAGCGCGTCACAGCCGGCAGGTCGCGCAGGCCGGCGTAGCGTTCCATCGCCTTGGCCTGCATCGCGATCTTGTCGCGAAAGGCCGCGGCGACCGTGTCCTCGGGCCGCAGATGGACCAGCCCGGCGTCGCCATCCACCAGGATCGCGTCGCCGTTCAGCGCCTCGGTGGTGATGCGGCTGGCGTGGATCACCAGCGGGATCGCCCAGGCGCGGGCAACGATGGCCGCATGGCTGCCAACCGATCCTTCTTCCAGCACGATGCCCTTGAGCGACTTGCCGTATTCCAGCAACTCTCCGGGGCCGATGTTGCGTGCCACAAGAACAGGGTTTTCCGGCATTTCCGCCCCGGTATCGGACCCTTGCCCGGTCAGGATCCGCAACAGCCGGTTCGACAGATCGTCCAGATCGTGCAGGCGTTCGCGCAGATAGGGGTCACCCGCCTGCGACATCCGAGAGAACGCAAGTGATTGTTCCTTTTCCACCGCCGCCTCGGCAGAGAGCCCGTTGCCGATATCTTCTTCCATCCGGCGCAGCCAGGACCGGGAATTGGCAAACATCCGATAGGTTTCATAAATCTGAACCTGTTCAGGGTCCATCGTTGCCGCCGATTGCATCATCGCATCCACCGACACGCGCAGCGCATCAATCGCGTCGCGCATCCGGATCAGTTCGCGGTCCGGGTCATCGGAAATCGGGTTGGTGACCATCACGCGCGGTTCATGCAGATAGACGCGGCCCGCGACGGCCCCTTCCTGCCCGACGGTGCCGCGCATCATCACCGGGCGCTGGTGGCGGGGCGACAGCGCGCCGCCTTCGCCGCCGACAAACGCGCCGAGTTCGGTCATTTCGGCCAGCACCATGGCCACGACTTCCAGCGCATAGACCTCGTCGGGGGTAAACTCGCGGGCCGCCTTGGACTGGACGACCAGCACGCCCATCGCTTCGCCCAGCCGCTGAATGGGGACACCGCAAAAGGATGAATACCGCTCCTCGCCGGTTTCGGGCATATAGCGGAACCCCTTTTCGGCGGGGGCGTTGGCGGTGTTGACGACCTGCCGGGTGCGGGCTGTCCGCCCGACAAGTCCCTCGCCCAGACGCATCCGCGTCTTGTGGACGGACTCGGGCTGCAACCCTTCGGTGGCGCACAGTTCCAGCGTTTCAGGGTCGCGGAACAGGTAGATCGAACACACCTCGGCCAACATGGAAGAGGCGATCAGATGCACGATCCGGTTCAGCCGCGCCTGCCCCGCACTGGTTTCCGCCAACGCGGCGCGCAGGCGACCAAGGAGCTTGCGGCTTTCACTTTCAAAGCGATCAGGCATATGGTTCCCACATCCGCTGCCCCGCACGGGGGACGGGCCGGTTCTGGTTAGAGCATAGACGGACAGCAAGGGGAACGGGGAAGGTGGAGGCGGACGATGCGACCCAGAGGTCAACGGCAAGCGAGGTCGCGGCGCGCGCCATTGCGGTGGATGCGAAGGACGCAAGTGCCGAGGCGTTCTACCGGTATCATGGGTTTGAGCGGTACCCGTAGGCGGAGTGGATGGTGATGGCGGGGTTGATGGGGTTGCTCGACAGCATCTAGGAGGCCGCTGAAATAGTCTGCGCGCTGGACCGGTTTCCTTTTTTGCGCTCAGCGGTCTTGGGTTTATGGTGCCTGCCCGTGGGTGTTGATCGGCCCGTATCCGGTTTTCGGCCTCATGCCGCGAGCACCCTGGGCAGTCGGGCGAGGTTGTTGGCGGCCATCGTCAGGATGAAGCGCGACCGCACCTTTTCGATGCCGCGATAGACGGTTTGGGCCATGCCACCGATGGTCTTGGCCCAGCCGAAGGCTTCCTCGATCCGTTTTCGGTGCTTGATCGACACTGCATATCCCTCGTGTCGAGTGGTGCGTCCGTCAATGGCGGAACGCCGCGATTTCCGGGCGACGTGCGGTGTGACGCAGGCTTGCCGTAGATCGGCGACGAAGTCGGCACTGTCGTAGCCCTTGTCGGCTCCGAGTGTCAGTCGCCTGGTCGAACCGGGAGAATGGCGATGAACCATGTCCCGTGCGGCCTTTCGCTCGGCATGGCCATCAGCCTGGGTCAGGTCGCCCTGAACAATCAGACCATGTCGGTTCTCCATCAATGCATGCCCCATGAAACACAACGCCGCACCGGTGCCGGGGGATTTCTTGTCGAGCCGCGCCTCCGGGTCGGTGGTCGAGGCATGTGTGGCGTTGGACCGCGTCTCGCCCTTGAAGTCGACCTCGGCGTTGCGGTTGCGGTGGTTGGAGCGGGGCATCGGTTCGGTCTCTAGTTCGGATTGGATGGGTTGATTGTCGCGACTGATCGAAGGCGCAGGTGGTTCGCCTGG
>JANOER010000059.1:0-4655 GCA_031441285.1 Rhodobacterales bacterium | reverse complement strand
CGTCGCCTCGACCCGGCCCTGGATGCCGCCGGCATGCGGCGGCTTGCCGGTGACGCAGGCCTTGGCGTTGATGTCGGTGGTGTTCATCCGCGCGTACTGGTCGGCGATCCAGGCCATCTCGCGCTCGCCCGTGCCCATGTCGGGGGCGGGGACGTTCTGCGCCGGGTGGATCAGGTCGCGCTTGATCAGTTCGTAGGCAAAGCGGCGGGTGATCTGTTCCAGCTCATGCTCGTCCCATTGCCGGGGATCGATTCACAATCCGCCTTTCGAGCCGCCAAACGGCGTTTCGACCAGCGCGCATTTGTAGGTCATCAGCGCCGCCAGCGCCTCGACCTCGTCCTGGTTGACCGACAGGGCATAGCGGATGCCGCCCTTGACCGGCTCCATGTGTTCGGAATGGACCGAACGGTAGCCGGTGAACGTCTCGATCTTGCCGCGCAGGCGCACCCCGAAGCGGACCGTGTAGGTCGAGTTGCAGACCCGGATCTTCTGCTCAAGACCGGGGCTCAGGTCCAGCAGCTTTGCTGCCCGGTTGAACATCAGGTCAACCGACTCGCGGAAACTCGGCTCTCCGGAAACGTGCATGCCATCCCTCCCTGTCAGGCAGGACGCCCTCCCGCGCCCGAAGGCACCCTAGCGCGCTATTGGGCCGGGCACATCCCCAGAACTGACGCCAGAATACGTGCTAGCGCTAACAGGGCTCCGGCGCAGATGCCTGGAGCGAATCGGTTGCCACCCCGGCCGGAACCCGGTCAGATATTGAAGCCGCGATTCTTGCCGCGTTGGCGTTGGTCGCGGGTCCAGTCTGTGGAATTGTTTCCGAAACCACCGGATTTCTGGCCCTTCCGCTGCAAATGCCACACTTCTGCCAGAACTTATGTCTTAATGGACGCTGGATTCCCTGCCGTTTGACGGTGGGCTGGCTGCCATTTGGGAAGGTGTACGATGCCGCAACCGACTTCTGCGTTGGTATTTGATCGCGTGCGCAACTCGATCGTCCGGTACCGGGACGATGAGAAGGGTGCCATGGCGTTCTTCTTCTTGCTGATCTTCGTCCTGATGATCACCTTTGGCGGCATCGCGGTCGACGTCATGCGGTTCGAGACCCGACGCGTTGCGATGCAACAGACGCTGGATCGCGCGGCCCTTGCCGCTGCCAGCCTGACGCAAACCCGCACGCCCCAGCAGATTGTCGATGACTACTTCCTGAAGGCCAACCTTGAGGAAGGTCTTTTCATGGTCGACTTCAAGGCGCCGGTGGTGACCTCCACTACCGATGCCGGCCTTCGCCGCGTCACTGCGGGCGCCGAGGTCAAGTCGGCCAACTTCTTCATGGGAATTTTCTCGGGCCAGGACTTCCTTGAAGCCCCGACGATGACCGAGGCCGCCCAGGGCGTGTCACAGATCGAGGTCATGCTGGTTCTCGACATCACCGGTTCGATGACCGGATCCGCCGGCAACGGCAAATCGAAGATTCAAACCTTGCGCGAAGCAGCGCAGGATTTCGTGACCATCGTCAAGGCGAACGACAAGAAGGATGGCGTGTCGATCGGTGTGGTGCCCTATGCGGCCCAGGTGAACGTGCCTGCAGCCTTGCGGGCGCAGTTCAACGAAACGAACGTGTCGACGTGGAACGGCGTCGCGAATGCGGGCGTCCCGAACATCAACTGCCTTGAATTCCCGACCTCGGGCTACGGCGTGACCGGGGTTCCCCTTACGACACCCATTCCGGTGGCCGCGGTGGCGGATTCGAATACCGCGACGACGAACACGGCCAATTTCGTCGAACCCACCGCCGGCAATGCGGCACCGGTGCCAACTGCCCGCGCTTGCACCACGAACGCCGATAACGGTGCGACTGCCTGGGATGATTTCGATGTGAACCAGGTGTTGCTGCCGACCAAGGACCCGGACGCGGTCAAGACCAAGATTGACCGGTTGACTGCGCAGGGCAACACCTACATTGCCGTCGGCATGCGCGTGGGCACCGCACTTATCGACCAGGAAGCCCGGGACATCTACACGAACCTGCTGGTGCCTGGCGAGCCGGAAATGGCCGGCCGCCCGGCTGACAACGACTCGATCCAGACCCGGAAGATCATCGTCCTGATGACCGACGGCAGCCATGTGACGAACAACCATATCGTCGATGCGTTCAAGACCGGCCTTTCGCCGATCTGGCGTGGCACCGACGGGAACTATGCCATCCGCTTTGCGGCCGGCGGACCGGCGCTGACTGCCGGCACCCGCCCGACCAACTGCTCGGGCTTCCCAATTTCAGCGGCCAGCGCTCGCGAGTACTTTCTTCCCCACATGAAGGATGTCGCAGAAACTTTAAGGGTCAACGTCCTTGAACCAGAGGGTTTTGGTACCGGCGCGCTGACCACCAGCGCCTGCGACCCGAACGCATGGGTTGCAAACCCGACCTGGCCGCAAAGCGTGCCGGACGGTGCGGACGCTGACAATGAGCGTGATCTGGTTACTGTCCCCGACGGTCCGGACGTGGACCTATTGCCCGACCCGATCATGGTTACCGCAACCCAACTGGACTGGAGCGAAGTCTGGCGCTATCTGCGCGTCAGCTGGGTTGCGCGGCAGCTTTACAACCGGTCCGGCGTGGGCGGGACAAACAGCTACAACACGGTCATGAACCAGTTCCGGACAACCTATCTGTCCAACGTTCCGAACATGGATGCGCTGCTGCAGGAAAACTGCAGCGCGGCCCGCACCGCGGGGATCGAGATCTACGGCATCGCCTTCGCCGCTCCGTTTGAAGGTCAGACCCAGATCAAAGGCTGCTCGTCAACGCCCGACATAAACTACTATTTCAACGCCACGGATGGCGTGAAGCTGAAGGCGGCGTTCCAGGCGATCGCGACCGACATCTCGGAGCTGAGGTTGACGCAATGACCCATCTTCGCGCCTTCCTGAAGGACGAAACCGGCACCGCGACGATCGAATTCGTGTTCATCATCCCGATCGTGCTGATGATCTTCTTCGCGTCGATCGAAAGCAGCTACTTCATGGTCCGCCATGTCATGCTGGAACGCAGCGTCGATCTGGTCGTGCGCGACATCCGGCTTGGCAAGCTGGACTACCTGAAGACCGAGACGCAGGTCGTTCAGCACAAGGTCCTGAAAGAGCTGATCTGTTCGACCAGCATCCTGAACACCAAAGGGCCGTGCACCGATTCGATGACGGTGTGGCTGCAGGCGATCAACACTGCCGACTTCAAGATGCTGGCGCCGCCGCGCAAGTGCGTGGACCGGCTTGAGCCGTTGAACCCCGCCGATCCGGGTCCCAGCGCGACCGAGTTCAAGTTCGGTGAAGACAACGAGATCATGCTGATGCGGATCTGTCTCAAGGAAGAGCCGATGATGCCCACCACGATCGTCGGGGCGGGGCTCATCAAGGACGGAGAAGATGACGGCGCCTATGCCCTGATCACCACCTCGGTCTTCGTCAACGAACCTGGATAAGTGCCCATGACCCGTTTTCGCAACAGCCTGCGTGAGTTCCAGAAGGACGAAACCGGCGTGCTTCTGGCCGAAGCGCTTATTCTCATGCCGATCCTGATCTGGGCGTTCGTGGCGCTTGTGGTCTACTGGGATCTCTTCCGGGTAATGAACACATCGCAAAAGGCCGCCTATTCGATTGCCGACCTCATGTCCCGGCAAGGCGTGGTCAACGAGACTTTCGTTGCGGGAACACAGGAGATCCTGAGCTTCCTGACCCCGGGCGCGGTCGGCTCGCAAATGCGCATCACCAGCCTCGAACTTGACGAAGGCCTGGTCGTCAAGCCAGAGTTCGACGCCGATGACAAGTATGTGCTGCTGTTCTCCAGGTCGACGACCGGATCGCTGACCAAGCCGGCACCGACGCCCCACACGACCGCAACCATTCAGCCGCTCTCAACGTCAATTCCAGACATGAACGGCCTTGAATCGATCGTGCTTGTCGAAACCTGGGTCGATTACGAGCCGGACTTCGACATTGGCGTTCTGAACGCCGCCCCGGCCCTGCAGAACCAGACCTTCTACGAGTTCATCGTGACCCGCCCGCGGAACTGGCGCCGGGTATGTCTTCTCGGAGAAGTTCCGGGCTGTGTATGATCGACCGAATGCGGCACGTCGTGACCACCGGCCCCTTGCGGCTTGAACGATTCTGATGGCAACGGTTTTTCCAGGCAGCCTGCCAGGTGGAACTGTATCCGCGGCGTGCCTTTGCCTGTGTCTTGCCGCCTGCGCCGAATTTCCCGAGGTGGCTCGGATGGAAGCGGCCTCCGGCCCGCCGCCGACCTTGCAGCCGCTGGACGGGCTTTTGCCTGAAGCCGAAACCACCTCTGATCCGGCACCGGCGCTTGCGGCGCGGGCCGCTGTGCTGCGGTCCCGTGCTTCGGCAATTGGCGCGCCCTGACGGCGTTGCACCGGCGCGTGCTTCCGGCTAACAGACGAAGTCCCGTTCCCAAGCCCGAGGTTCCCCCCATGTCCGCCCCTTTGCGTCTTGGCCTTGCCGGTCTTGGAACCGTGGGTATCGGCGTGATCAGGATCGTGCAGGCCCAGGCTGACCTGATCGCTGCCCGAACCGGCCGCGCGGTGACGATCACGGCCGTATCGGCGCGACCGCCGATTCGTATTGTTGGAGGATGGGCAAAA
>JANOER010000058.1:0-17723 GCA_031441285.1 Rhodobacterales bacterium | reverse complement strand
GGGCTTGTCACCACCCAGAAGGACGGCCGGGTCCGGTCCTGCGCCTTCGTGCCAGAGGCTTTGCAACCGATGCGGGCCTGGATGGAAGAGCAGCGCACGTCCTGGGAGGGCCGGCTGGACCGCCTTGACGACTATGTGATGCAGTTGATGAAGGAGCGACAGAAATGACCCCCGACCTGGATCCCGCAACCGATCTCAGCTTTACCCGGACGCTAGCCGTGCCAAGGCAGCTGGTCTGGGAATGCTGGACCGACCCGCGCCACATCCCGCATTTCTTCGTGCCGAAACCGAACAAGGTAACGGCGGTCGAGATCGACCTGCGGGTTGGCGGGCGATTCAACTCCACCTTCGATGTCGACGGCATGGTGATGAACAACCACGGTGTGTATCTTGAGATCATTCCCGGCGAAAAGCTGGTCTTTACAGACACCTATACTGAAGGTTGGAAGCCTGCGGCCGAACCGTTCATGACCGCGATCCTGCTTTTGTCGGACGCGCCTGGCGGTGGGACGACCTATACCGCGATCGCCCGGCATCGCAGTCCGGAGACCGCCAGGTCGCATGAGGAGATGGGCTTTTTCGACGGCTGGGGAACCGTGGCGACCCAGCTTGAGGACTACGCGAAAGGCCTGATGCCATGACCGACGCTGCCGACCGGACCATGATCCTTGAGCGGGTGATCAACGCGCCCGTGCCGGTCGTCTGGGGGGCATGGTTCAACCCCGAGACGTTGCCGCAGTGGTGGGGGCCGGACGGCTATTCCTGCCGCACTGCCCGGATCGACCTGCGCCAGGGCGGGGAGTGGGTTTTCGACATGATCGGCCCGGATGGAACGGTCTATCCGAACCATCACCGCTACACCCTGATCCGCCCCGAAGCACGGATCGAATACCTGCTGCTGCGGGGCGAGAACGGGCCGAAGCATGCCGACGCCTGGGTCGATTTCGCCGACCTTGAGGGACGGACGAAGATCACCCTGGGGATGGTCCTGAACAGCCAGCAGGACTACGAGCAGGTCAAGGCCTTCGGCGCGGTGGAACTTGGGCTGCAGACCCTGGGCAAACTGGCGCGGTTTGTCGGCGCAGAGTGACCGCAGAGGCAGGGCCGGAAATTCCTTGAGCAAGGAATTTGCCAAATTTCTTGCTCAAGAAATTTCTTCCCCGCATCAGCCTTTGCGCGGCAGAGGCGGGCGTCTGGCCTCGCCCCGGCAGCGGTCCGAACAGAAGCGGACCTCGTCCCAGACCTTTTCCCATTTCTTGCGCCAGGTGAAAGGCTTGCCGCAGGTGGCACAAACTTTCTGCGGCAAGTCCGATTTCTTCACCCCGCGCGGCATCAGAAATCCAGCGATAGCTGGGCCGTCGCCGGGTGGCGCGGACTGCGGTCGTTGACAAAGCGGCGGTCCGCCCGGCTGGCGTGACGCTGGACGATCCGTTCGGCTTCACGCGCAAAGTCCGGCGCGGCCCGGGGCTGCCAGATCGCCGCACGGGCCGCGCGGGTGGCACTTGCCAGATCGACCATCGGTTCGGGGTAGCGCAGCCCCAAAAGGCGCCGCGCGTCCGGCCATTTCCACGGCTCGTGCAGGAATGCGTCGGGCACCGGCGCAAGTTCTGGCACCCAGGCGCGGGTGAACGCGCCGGTCGGGTCCTGATCAAGGCCCTGTTTCACCGGATTGTAGATCCGCGGGATGTTGATCCCGGTCGTGCCCGACTGCATCTGCATCTGCGGCCAGTGGATGCCGGGCTCGTAATCGGTGAACATCCGGGCAAGGTGCTGGCCGCTGGCCTGCCAGTCAAGCCACAGCTGATACGAGGCGAAGGATGTGACCATCGCCCGCATCCGGAAGTTCAGCCAGCCGGTTGCGGCCAGGTAGCGCAGGCAGGCGTCAAGAAAGGGCAGGCCGGTCTCGCCCTTTGCCCAGGCGGCAAGCCGGGAGGCGTCGCTGTTGCGGGGCCGCAGGACGGCCATGGGGTGCAGGTCGCGCATCTCGATCGAGGGCTGGTCCTCCAGCTTCTGGATGAAATGGTCACGCCAGGCGAGGCGGGATTGAAAGCTGGTCAGCGCCCCTCCCCAGCGTCCGCCGGGCCGCTGGGCCTGCCGGGCATCGGTGGCCTGAACGCCCTCGCGCAGCGACAGCGTGCCCCAGGCCAGATGCGGCGACAACCGCGAGCAGGCGCGCTCGGCCGACAGGGGCGATGACAGGGCAGTGCGGTAGGGCTCTCCCCGGCGGGAAAGGAAACTGTCCAGAAGCGCAAGCCCATGACCGCGCCCGCCCTGCTGGCGGTGTGGGCAGGGATCGGGGGCCAGCTTCAGCGCGCGGGCCGATGGGATCGGGCCCGGCTCTGCCCCTTCGACCGGCAAGAGGGCAGGGATCGGCAGCGGCGGCAAAGTCATGAAGGCATCGCGCTTGGAGGCCCATCCGTCTCGGCTGGGCAGGCGGCGGGTCACGCCGGACTGGGCAAGCTCGGTCCAGGGGATGCCGGCCGCGCGCGCCCAGGCCGCGACGGCGCGATCCCGCGCAAAGCTTGCCAGGGTTCCGGTTTCCTGGTGGCTGACCAGATGTCCAATCCGGTGCTGGCGGCAGAGCCGGTCAATGACCACGACCGCCTCGCCAGTCCGCACGATCAGCGGGATGCCTCGTTCGGCGAAGGCAGCGCGCAGGTCCGCCAGGCTTTCGGCCACAAAGGACCACTGGCGGGCAGAGGCGTCCGGCAGCGCCCAAAGCGAGGGTTCGGCCACGAAAACCGGCAACACCCGTCCGATCGCCGCGGCATGGGTCAGCGCCGGGTGATCAGTCATGCGCAGGTCGCGCTTCAGCCAAACCAGAACATTCATGGAACAAACCTAGCGGCGCGGACAGATTCGTAAAGCGGCAAAAGACTGTTGCCAAGCTGAAGCCTTGTGCAAACCGTCCAAGTCCTTAGCTTCTCCCCAAACAGGAGCCTAGATGACCAAACCGCCTGCGACCGTTCTGCTGGCCGACTACAAGCCCTTTTCCCATCTTCTTGATACGGTGGAACTGACTTTCCGGCTTCAATCCGCGGCGACGCGGGTCTTGGCTCGGCTTGCCTTTCGTCCCAACACTGACCGTCCCGGCCGCCATACCCTGCGACTGGACGGTGAAGGCTTGACGCTGGTCTCATGCACTCTGGACGGCCAGCCGATCAGATACCGGGTCGATCCGCGCGGCCTAACCATCCCGGCCAAGTCCCTGCCGGATACGCCCTTCACGCTGGAAACCGAGGTCGAGATCGCGCCCGAGGGAAACACGGCGCTGGAAGGACTTTACATGTCGCGCGGCATGTATTGCACCCAGTGTGAGGCCCAGGGATTTCGCAAGATCACCTACTATCCGGACCGACCGGACGTGATGGCCCGCTTCAAGGTGCGGATCGAAGGCGATCTGCCGGTGCTTCTGTCCAATGGCAACCCGACGGGCAAGGGGCCGGGTTGGGCCGAATGGGACGACCCCTGGCCAAAGCCCGCCTACCTGTTCGCGCTGGTCGCGGGCGACCTGCGGGCGCGCTCAGGCACGTTCCGCACCTTTTCGGGACGCAAGGTGAAGCTGAACATCTGGGTCCGCCCCGGCGACGAGGGGCGCTGTGACTACGCTCTCGACAGTCTGATCCGGGCCATGAAATGGGAGGAGGAAGTCTATGGTCGCGAATACGATCTGGACATCTTCAATATCGTCGCGGTCGATGATTTCAACATGGGCGCGATGGAGAACAAGGGGCTGAACATCTTCAACTCCCGCTACGTTCTTGCCAGCCCGGAAACCGCCACCGACGAAGATTACGCCCGGATCGAAGCGATCATCGCGCATGAGTATTTCCACAACTGGACCGGCAACCGGATCACCTGCCGCGACTGGTTCCAGCTGTGCCTGAAGGAAGGACTGACGGTGTTCCGCGACCATCAGTTCAGCGGCGAGATGCGGTCGGCTGCGGTGCGGCGGATCGAGGACGTGGCAACCCTGCGCGCCCGCCAGTTCCGCGAGGATGCAGGACCGCTGGCCCACCCGGTTCGGCCGGAAAGCTTTGTCGAGATCAACAACTTCTACACCGCCACGGTCTACGAAAAGGGGGCCGAGGTCATCGGGATGCTGAAGTCTCTGGTCGGGGACCAGGCCTATATCCGGGCGGTGAACCTGTACTTCGACCGCCATGACGGCGACGCCGCGACGATCGAGGATTGGCTGCGGGTCTTCGAGGATGCCACCGGCCGCGATCTCTCGCAATTCAAGCTGTGGTACTCCGAGGCGGGCACACCGCGCCTGACGGTTACCGAGGTTTGGGCCGATGGGATCTTTACCCTGACCTTCCGGCAGACGACCCCGGCGACGCCCGGCCAGCCGAAGAAGGCCCCGCGGGTGCTGCCGATCAAGGTCGGCCTGCTGAACCCGAACGGCGACGAGGTGGTGCCGACCATCATGCTGGAAATGACCCGCGAGGAGCAGAGCTTCCGCTTCGAAGGCCTGACCGCCCGGCCGATAGCGTCGATCCTGCGAGGCTTTTCCGCCCCGGTGATCCTGGACCGCAAGGTGCCCTCCGAGGAACGCGCCTTCCTTCTCGCGCATGACAGCGACCCGTTCAACAAATGGGAAGCAGGCCGGGCGCTGGCCAAGGAGGTGATGGCCGAGATGGTGCTGAAGGGCGTGCAGCCGGCCCGCGCCTGGGTCGACGCCGTGGCGGCGGTGACCTTCGACGACAGCCTTGATCCGGCGTTCCGCGCGCTTTGCCTGCGACTTCCCGGCGAAGATGACATGGCGCAAACGATCCATGCGATGGGCCGGATTCCCGACCCGTCCAAGATCCACTCGGCCCGCAGCGAGATGGCGGGCGCCCTGGCGATCCGGCTTGGCGCCGGGCTGCACGGGCTTTACGACGCGCATTTTGAAGGCCAGGCCTTTTCGCCGTCAGCCGAACAGGCCGGGCGGCGCGCCTTGCGGCTTGCGGCCCTTGCACTTCTGGCGCGGCGGGATGGCGGAAAGCTTGCAGCGGTGGCCTATGCCAACGCTGGCAGCATGACCGAAGAAATCGGCGCTCTTGCGGTACTTCTGGAAATCGGGCGGGGTCAGGACCAGCTGGCAGCCTTTGCCGAACGCTGGGCGACCGATGCAAACGTCATGGACAAGTGGTATGCGTTGCAGATCGCGCATGCCGAACCATCCGAGGTCGTGGCGCTGACCGAACGGCTGTGCCTGCGCCCCGATTTCGACTGGAGAAACCCCAACCGGTTCCGGTCCGTCATCGGCACGATTGCGGCCAACCACGCCGGTTTTCATCACCGTTCGGGCGAAGGATACCGGTTGGTGACCGACTGGCTTTTGCGGATGGACCCTTTGAACCCGCAGGCGGCAGCCCGGATGTCCACCGCGTTCGAGACTTGGCATCGCTATGATGCGGCGCGGCGCAAGCAGGCCAAGGCCCAGTTGACGCGAATCACTGCGGCGCCGGGTCTCAGCGCCGATCTGGGGGAAATGGCCGAAAGAATGCTGGCGACCGGCTGATTTCGGGTCAGCCTGCCGAACAGTAAGGCTGTTCGCGCGTCCATGCCGCCATGGCCGCGCGCTTTTCGGCGCTGCGCAGGGGCGCCCAGTCGCGCCCGATGCCGCGATTGCCGCCTCCGGCCACCAGACCGTCCTTGGCTACCTGCTCGGACATGATCTCGACCGCGCATTCCAGATTGGCCTCGCCATCCTTCAGTGCGCCGGCGGACGTCGCCTCGCACCCATAGTTCGCCGCCGACCTGGGCGAGATCTGCATCAGCCCGATCCAGCGCCCGCCACCGCCAGAAGCCACTGGATTCCATGTGCTTTCATACTTGGCCACCGCCGAAAGAAGCCCGGTCCAGAACGCCCGACGCTCTTCCACCGGGGCTTCGGCATAGCCCGGGCACCAGGTGTCGATGTCGGCCGGCACCCGCGCGGACAACAGCGGATCCTTGGTCGAGACGGCGACCAGCGTCGATTCGGTCCAGGCCTCGCCCTCGGGGTGGTGATCCCACTGCATCGGAGGCGCAACGAAAGACATTGCAGCCTTGGGTTGCGTCTGAAGGCACCCGCTCAACGCAAGGCACGCGCAAGCCAGGCCGGCAAGGCGAAATGCACCCGAACCAACGCCGGTGCCGACACCCGAAATCCACTTCAATTCCATCATTTAGCCCTGATCTCGGACAAGGTTGCATCAAAGGCGAGCCCTGAATGCGCCGGTAGGACCGACCCGATGCTCATTACACCGACCCTCCTGCACGTGAAAACCCGGTCTGACGCCGGTCAGCAAGAAGCCGCCGTTCTCTTGCGCGTTGCCGGCAGAGCTGCATTCAAATGCCCCGAAGGCGTATCGGCGCAAGAGGTGCTTGGGCGCCTCGATGTGCCAGTCATGCTGCGGGGGCCGGAAGCGACGGAATGGGACTGCGTGCGTGCCGACCATGCCGCGATGGCCGACGCCGGGGAATGGTCGGATCTTCTGGACGCGCTGCGGTTCGCCGACGAGGACCGGACCATGGCCTCGGGCGGTCATCGGGTCATGCATCTGATCAGCGAAGGCGCCCGCTCTGGCCTGCGCGCGGCGCTGGCCCGCAAGGATCTTGCCGCTTCGGCCGTCGAGATGAAACGGTTCGAGGCGGTGTTCGAGCTGCACAGCGACAACCATGCCGCGGCGCATCTTCTGGCCCAGGCCCTGATCGACATCGGCACGCTGAAGCGCGATCTGGCCTCGGAAGGTCAGCTTTCGCGCGATCTCTGGGCGGAAAGTGCCGCTCATTTCCAGGCGGCCGAAGCGATTCTGGACCAGTTCGATCCGATCGAGCTGATGTCGCCCCTGCTGGCCGCGACGCGCTATCTTCTGGTCCGCGGCATCGAGGACGGGGCCGCCCTGTGCCGCGACTGGTTCGAGGACTGGAGCGATCTCGACCCTGAAGACGCCAAGGCCCATGCCAGCCACGCGGTGTTCATGATGCCGGGCTGGTTCGGGTCGCTTGCCGGTTTCGAAAAGTCCGCGCGCCGGGCGGCGACGATGACCCATACCGTCACCGGAAAGGCGGCCTATGCAATATTCCATCTGTCGGCCGCAGAAGTCCTGGGTGACACGATGCCAACGCTTGATGTCGAACTTTTCGTCGAGGCGCTTGTCGATTACCAGGCTGCGACCGGCTGTCAGCACCGCGCCAATATCGCTGCCAACATCCTGACGGAACTGGTCCACCGGTTCCACGCGGCCGGACCCTCGGCGAACTACCATCTGACCAAGGTCCGGACCGCCCTGTCCGATGTCCTTTGGAACCACCTGCACGAAGTGCATCTGGAAAGCTGGGATCACGGCGCCGACGGGCTTGCCTATGCCCTGTGCGAGGTTTTCGGCCCCGCCTTGCAGCGCGGCGCGCGAATCAGCCGCCGCAGCGAGGGGCTTTTCACCCGCGTGCCACGCACCGTATCGGCCCCCAGGTCCTGACCAGCGTCTTGACCGGCGTCCTGACACCTGCCCTGATCACCCTTGCCCCTTTGGCTGTCGCGGCCTAAACCGACCCCCAAAGCCAGCCCGAGGTGAACCGATGCTTGACCTGACCTATACCGCGCCCGTCCCCAAGGTGATTGCCGGGGCCAGGGCGGATTGGGAGCTTGTCATCGGCATGGAAATCCACGCCCAGGTCGCGTCGAACGCCAAGCTTTTCTCCGGTGCCTCGACCGCCTTCGGGTCCGAACCGAATTCCAACGTGGCCTTTGTCGACGCCGCGATGCCGGGGATGCTGCCGGTGATCAATGACTTCTGCGTGGAACAGGCGGTCCGCACCGGGCTGGGCCTGAAGTCAGAGATCAATCTGGTCTCGGCATTCGACCGGAAGAACTATTTCTACCCCGACCTGCCGCAGGGCTATCAGATCAGCCAGCTTTACCACCCCATCGTCGGCGAAGGCGAGGTGCTGGTCGAACTTTCCCCCGGTGTAGCCCGCCTTGTGCGGATCGAGCGCATCCATCTTGAACAGGACGCCGGCAAGTCGATCCACGACATGGACCCGACCCTGTCCTTCGTCGATTTCAACCGGACCGGCGTGGCGCTGATGGAGATCGTCAGCCGCCCCGACATCCGCGGACCCGAGGAGGCCGCCGCCTTCGTGACCAAGCTGCGCCAGATCCTGCGCTATCTTGGCACCTGCGACGGCAACATGCAGAACGGCAACCTGCGGGCCGACGTGAACGTCAGCGTCTGCAAGCCCGGCCAGTATGAGAAGTATCAGGCGACGCAGGATTTCTCGCATCTGGGAACCCGCTGCGAAATCAAGAACATGAACTCGATGCGGTTCATCCAGTTGGCCATCGACTACGAGGCCCGCCGCCAGATCGCCATTCTGGAGGACGGCGGCAAGATCGTGCAGGAAACCCGGCTTTACGACCCCGACAAGAACGAGACCCGGTCGATGCGGTCGAAGGAAGAGGCCCACGATTACCGCTATTTCCCCGACCCCGACCTGCTGCCGTTGAAGATCGAGCAGGCCTGGGTGGACGACATCGCCGCACGGATGCCTGAACTGCCGGATGCCAAGAAAGCGCGCTTCATGGCCGATTTCGGCCTGACCGACTATGACGCGAACGTCCTGACCGCCGAACTGGACTCTGCCCGATACTTCGAGGCCGTGGCCGGTGGCCGCGACGGCAAGATGGCGGCGAACTGGGTGATCAACGAACTTTTCGGCCGCCTGAAGAAGGAAGGCCACGACATCTCGGAAAGCCCGGTGTCGACCGCGCAACTGGGCGGGATCATCGACCTTATCGCGGCCGGCACGATCAGCGGCAAGATGGCCAAGGAGCTGTTCGAGCTGGTCTACACCGAAGGCGGCGACCCGGCGGCGATCGCCTTGGCGCGCGGCATGCAGCAGGTCACCGACACCGGTGCGATCGAGGCAGCGGTGGACGAGATCATTGCGGCCAACCCCGATCAGGTGGCCAAGGCCAAGGCCAACCCCAAGCTTGCGGGCTGGTTCACCGGGCAGGTGATCAAGGCAACGGGCGGCAAGGCCAACCCGGCCACGGTCAACGCTCTGGTTGCGGCGAAGCTGGGCCTTTAACATCTCGGTTGCGCGACCTGTTGCACGACAGGCGCGGTTCCGCCGGAAAATCCTGCGCGTGATTTGCGGCAAGCGCCGGAATCCCCTATCTGTCTGAGCAGAGTTTCCGGGAGAGGCCCGATGCAGCGGTTCGAGTACAAGGTGATTCCGGCCCCGAAGCGCGGGGAAAAGGCACGGGGGCTCAAGTCCACCGAAGACCGGTTTGCCCATGCGCTGACGCTGCTGATGAACCAGCTTGGCGCCGAGGGCTGGGACTATGTCCGCGCCGATGCGTTGCCCTGCGACGAGAGGGTCGGGCTGACCGGAACCAGGACAACGTTTCAGAATGTTCTGGTCTTCCGTCGCGCGCTTGGCGGTGCAGGGGCTGATGATCACCCCGCGACCCGGTTGATGCTGCACGATCCGATGCCCGCGGCCGCCCCGCGCCTTGGACCGGCCGAGACCCCGCTTGCCGGCGCAGCTCCGTCCGTCGGATCTGCCAAACCGGGCCTTGCGGCGGAATGATCAGCCGGCGGTCCTGCTAGTCGGTCAGATCACCAAAACTTTGCATCAACCTTTTTTGCGCACGCGATCTGGTCGCCACCTGACCAAGAGGGGGTTACCGGACCGGTTCCGGCGATCCCGGCTCTTGCCGCCGCCTGCACCGCTTACGGGACGGGGCGCCGGGTTTGCGGCCCCGGGTCCAGCCGCCCTACCAGCGCAGAAGTCTTGTCCCGATCAGCGTCGAGACCAGCGTAACACCCGTGATCGCAAGGCCGTACCAGGTGACGTAGAAAAGCGGGCTGTCCTCGGTGCAGTGCGTGGCGTAGACCATGGCCGCAAGACCGCTGCCGGCAATGCCAGCCGCAAAGCTCGCCAGCGCCGGAGCGGTCGTAGCCCCCTTGTGCAGCGCAAACAGGATGACGCCGACCGGCAGGATCGACAAAAGCGGGATCGAGATCAGGCAGGTGGCCATGGTCTTGCCGACGATGGCCATCTGCCGCCCGTCCTGTGGGGTTGCGGCGAAAGCCCACAGCAACAGGCCAAGGGCCAGCGCCGCCACAGCCGCAAGCGGCCAGAGGTGCGCAAGCCCGCGACCCTCGGGCCGGGACAGTGCCAGGGCAAGCCGGACGCCTGTCACGCCAAGTGCCAGGGTCAGGACGTAGCGCATCGCCGGCAGCGGAGTGGCGAACGACTGCATCAGATCTTCGCGAAAGCCAAGCGTGCCCCAGATCGCCAGCACAGCTGTCGCAAGCGCAAGGGCAAGTCCCGGCAGGATCCAGCTGGCCGGGGGGCGGTCGATCTGAGTATCGGCGGCCAGGGCCGCGACAAGGTGGTCGGTCTTCATTTCACGTGTCTTTCCCTTAAGACGGCCAGCGCCTTGAACGCGCGGTGCAGGGCAACCCGGACCGCGCCCTCGGACATGTTCAGGGCCTGCCCGGCCTCTGCGGTGCTTGCCCCGTCCAGACCGATCATCTGGACAAGCCGGGCCGAGCGATCGTCCAGCATCGCGATCATCTTGGCCATGTCCGCAGACTCGGTCGGGTCCGGTCCGGCTTCGGCGGCCAGATCATCGCTGAAGTCCTCGATCGGCAGAAGGATCCCGCGTCCGCGGGCCCGCAGCGCGTCGATCACCTTGTAGCGCGTGATGGCATAAAGCCAGGGCCGCACCGGGGCCCCGGTCTGCCAGGTGTTGCGCTTCAGGTGGACCGCAAGCAGCACTTCCTGCAAGACGTCTTCGCACACTGCCACTCCCAATCCGCCCGCCTTTGCCCTTACAATGCCACGCAACACCGGGGTCACCGTCCGCAGGAACGTTGCATAAGCCCGCCCATCGCCGGAGTTTGCCGCCGTCAGCAGGGTTCCCCAATCGTCCATCAGTCCAGCATTCCCTGAGTTCCTGTTCGCTGACATCGCGGTGTTGTTACATTGCCCTGAACACAGGATTGCGATGCCGGCAAGGTTTGCATGGGTCACCTGGCCGCCAGGACACAAAGAAGGCCCCGGTGTCGCCGTGATTGCTTATTGGCAAATCATGGCAAGCGTCAACCGGACCAGATGAGATATGGCTTGCCCCGTGATCTGAGCGGCCGATTGCGGATCATGCGGCGCGGTCTATTTCGCACCGAGTGCCGGACGCTGCGGAATGCCGTCGCGCCCGTCTGGTCCTACCAGAATCCGCTTGGAGCCGGGGCCGAAGTCGTGTTCAACTTCTTCTGACGGTCAGCACAGCGGGAGGATGACATGACGGAGCATGCGCCGGGACCTTCATTGTTGCCTGACCTTGCGCGGATCGACCGGCTGATGGACGCCGCAGGTCTGGATGTGCTGATCGCGACCTCTAAGCACAACACGCAATACCTGCTTGGCGGCTATCGGTTCCTGTTTTTCACGGCGATGGATGCCATCGGGCACAGTCGCTATCTACCGGTGGTGATCTATCGGCGCGGCAGGGTGGATCAGGCCGCCTATATCGGCAACAAGATGGAAGGCGGCGAACATGCCAACCATCCGTTCTGGACGCCGACCGTCCTGCCCGCCACCTGGGGCAGCGTGGACGCCGCGATCCTGGCCGTCGAACATCTGCGCAAGATCGGGGCCGAAGGCTTGCGGATCGGGATCGAGCCGTCGTTCCTGCCGGTGAACGCGCATCAGGTGCTGGCGGCCGCCTGCGGGCAGTTGCACGACGCCACCGGCATGATGGAAGAGATGCGCGCGATCAAGACCGGGGCCGAGCTTGCCCTGCTGCGCCAGGCGTCCGAACTGATCACCGACGCGATGATCGCCACCATTGCCGCTGCCCAGGACGGCTGGACCAAGGCGCGCATCATCGAGGAGTTGCGCCAGCAGGAAACCAGCCGGGGCCTGCATTTCGATTACTGCCTGTTGACCCTGGGGGCCAGCCACAACCGGGCATCCTCGTCCCAGAAGTGGCGTCCGGGCGAGGTGCTGTCGATCGACAGCGGCGGCAATTATCGCGGCTACATCGGCGATCTTTGCCGCATGGGCATTCTGGGCGAGCCGGACGCCGAGTTGCAGGATCTTCTGGCCGAAGTGGAATCCGTCCAGCAAGCGGCCTTTGCCCAGGTGCGCGCCGGTGCTGCGGGTGGTGCGATGATCGCTGCGGCCGAAGCGGTGCTGAAAGCCGGCCCATCGGCCGCGTTCAACGATTTCTTCGCGCATGGGATGGGCCTGATCAGCCACGAGGTGCCGTTCCTGATAACCAATCACCCGGTGGCCTATGAGGGCGTCGATGCTGTCCGCCCGCTTGAGGCAGGCATGGTGCTTTCGGTTGAAACCACGATGCTGCATCCAAGGCGCGGCTTCATCAAGATCGAGGATACCCTCGCCGTGACCGAAACCGGCTACGAGATGTTCGGCTCGCGCGGGCGCGGCTGGAACCGGGGCGGCGTGGCGTAGCGTTAGCGCAGCGGCGGCAGCAAGCGGAAATCCGGAAGATCGCGCAGCGCAAGTTCGGGGCCAGCGGGTGAGTAGACCACAAACAGGGTCATCGTCTCGGTCCCGGTGTTCAGGGTCGAGTGATAGCGGCTTTCGGGGACGTAGATCGTGGTGCCCGGCGTCACCTCGGCCGTGATCGGGGTGCCAGCGTCGTCTTCGACCATCTGCAACCCGCGCCCGGCCATCACCAGAATGATCTCTTCCGCGCCCGGATGATTGTGCCGGCTGTGCCCGCCACCGGGGGCAACGGTGACGATCCCCCCTGAAAAGCGCTGCGCGCCGTTCACTTCCGGCCCGACGGTCAGCGCAAGCTGCCCCCAGTCAAAGCCAAAGGCGGAAACCTGATCGGGGTGAATGAAGAAGTCGTTCATTGTATTTTGCGTCCTGTTGTCGGGGCCATGGTTCGGAACCTGGAGGCCGGTGCGGTTGGGCGGTTTCGCCTGCCTTGGGATGGGACAAGCTGCCGTCCGGAAGGACAAGGCGGGTTCACGATTGCTTCCGGGTGGTCAGGGCCTTGAAGGCTCGGGTCTGGTCCGCAATCGCGGTTTCCACTGGCAGACGCTCCATCGAGGACGCGCCATAAAAGCCGTGGCAGGTTTCGGCGCGTTCAAGGATGAAAGCGGCATCGCCCGGCATGGCGATCGGGCCACCGTGGCACAGGATGATGACATCGTCGCGCACGGCGCGGGCGGCGGCGGCGATGGCGTCGATCTCGGCCACGCAGGTCTCCAGCGACTGCGCCGATGTGGCCCCGATCGCGCCTCCAGTGGTCACGCCCATGTGGGCCACGATGATGTCTGCGCCCGCGCGCGTCATTGCGGCGGCCTCATCCGGGGTAAAGACGTAAGGCGTGGTCAGCAGGTCCAGCGCGTGGGCCTGCGCGATCATGTCGACCTCAAGCCCGTAACCCATGCCGGTTTCCTCGAACGACGCGCGCATCCGGCCATCGAACAGCCCGATGGTCGGAAAGTTCTGCACGCCGGAAAAGCCCATGGCCTTCAACTCGCGCAGGAAGGGGTCCATCAGGATGAACGGATCGGTGCCGTTCACCCCGGCCAGAACCGGCGTGTGCCTGACCACGGGCAGCACCTCGCGCGCCATGTCGCGGACGATGTCGTTGGCGTTGCCGTAAGCCAGCAGCCCCGAGGATGACCCGCGTCCTGCCATGCGGTAGCGCCCCGAGTTGTAGATGATGATCAGGTCGATGCCACCGGCCTCTTCGGATTTGGCGGAAAGTCCGGTGCCGGCACCGCCCCCGATGATGGGGCGGCCATCAGCGATCAGGTCATGCAGGCGGCGAAGGATGGTTGTGCGGGAGATGGCGGGCATGTGACCTCAGATTGCGTGAAAGGCCGCAACACAGGCGGCGGCAAAGGCGGGGTGATTGATGTGAAGGGGCAACCTTCGGATCTGACGGTTCGGGGTTGGCACCAGCGTCGCCTCCAGGCTTGCGAACAGGGCGTCGCGGGCGGCAGGATCGTGAAAAGCGCCGCCTGGGGCATCCAGTGCCGAGAGTCCGGCTTCGGGCAGCAACAGGCGGACCGGGCCGTGGCAGAGGTTCAGCCGCGCCGCGATCCAGGTGCCGATGGCGTGGCATTCGGCAGCCGTCGTGCGCATCAGGGTGACCTGCGGGTTGTGGTGATAGACCTGCCGGTCCCGATACTGCGCGGGCACGGTTTCTGGCGGGCCGAAATTCACCATGTCCAGCGCACCGACCGATCCGATCCAGGGCAGGCCAGACCGGGCGACCGCGCCGAAACGATCGGCGGTGCAGGGCAGGACGCCTCCCAGAAGGTAGTCGGCGACCTCCGTGGTGGTGATGTCGAAAAAGCCGGTCAGCAGGCCGGAGTCGGCAAGTTTTTCCATCGTCTGACCGCCGGTTCCGGTGGCATGGAACACCTGGCAATCATGGTCCGGCAAGCTTTGGACGATGGCCGTGACGCAAGGCGTGGTGACGCCGAACATCGTCAGTCCGAGGGCCGGTTTGTCGGCAGACCTGGACGCCGGGTTTGCGACCATCCCCAGCATGGCCTGGGCTGCATTGTGCAAGATCACCCGGTTCAGGCTGTTCAGACCGGCAAGGTCGGTAACGGCAGGGACCATGATCAGGTCGGAAATGCCGACATAGGGCGCGGTGTTGCCCGATGCCATGGTCGAGACCATGATCTTGGGCAGGCCGTAGGGCAGGGCGCGCAGGCCGGCCGTGATGATCGCCGTCCCGCCGCCGCCGCCGATGCCGATCACGCCTGCGATGTCCGGCTGGACGGCCAGGAACCGCTCAAACGCCAGCGCCATCGCCGCAACCGCCTGGCCCCGATCCTTCAGGTCCAGGACGGCCCCGGCACCTTCGGGGTGATGCCGTGCAACTTCGGCGGCCGACACATCGCCTGCCAGGGCCGCCGATTGCGTGCTGACATTGACCATCAGCACCCTGGCTGAACCGCTGCGCAAAGCGGCGCAAAGCAATGCCAACTCATCTGCCTTCGTGTCCAGCGTTCCCACGACAAGCACGGTCGGCGCGGAACGCGATCTGACATCGGCAGGCTGGGGCAGTTTCATGTCATTCACCGGTTCTGTGCATTGCACTATGGGCGCAGAAAGGGGCGGTTGACAAGTTTTGCGCACAATCTGGTTAGACCAGAAAGGGACAAGCCGTCGGACGCCACCCCTGAAGGGGCAGAGTTCATGGCTTTGGAGCATAGGTGAATTAGACCATTGTTTTTAAATGATAGTTTTTTAGATCGGAAAAAAGTACGGTGCTTTTTGCCAGCAGGATGGGCCAAGTAAGACCTTGACGGGTGGGCAGATTTGGTAATACCAGTTAAGGCGTGCGGATCAGGAAGACAGCCAACATTCCCCTGATCGATAAGCTTGCATGAATGGGAGGAAATCACATGCAGAGTAAACTAGCAGGGGCAGTTGCCGGCGTCGGCTTGTCGGTTCTGGCCAGCTCGGCCACATTTGCGCAAGAGCTTACGATCTTCTGGGCGGAATGGGATCCGGCAAACTATCTGCAAGAGCTGGTCAACGAGTACGAGGCCGAAACCGGCGTCGTGGTGACGGTGGAAACGACGCCATGGTCGGATTTCCAGACCAAGGCGTTCACCGAATTCAACGCCAAGGGTCAGGCCTACGACATGATCGTCGGCGACAGCCAGTGGCTGGGTGCCGCCTCCGAGGCCGGGCACTATGTCGACCTGACCGAGTTCTTCAATGCCAACAAGGTTGGCGAGATCATGGCCCCGGCCACGGTCAAGTACTACGCTGAATATCCCGGAAACTCGGGCAAGTACTGGGCAATTCCCGCCGAAGGCGATGCCGTGGGCTGGTCCTACCGCAAGGACTGGTTCGAGGACCCGGCCGAAATGGCCGCGTTCGAAGCCAAGTATGGCTATGCGCTTGCCGTGCCGACCGACTGGAAGCAGTTGCGTGACATCGCCGAGTTCTTCCACCGTCCCGACGAAGGCCGTTACGGCATCGCGATCTACACCGACAACTCGTATGACGCGATGGCGATGGGCGTCGAGAACGCGCTCTTTTCCTTTGGCGCCGAACTTGGTGATCCGGTCTCCTACAAGGTCGACGGAATCGTGAACTCGGACAAGGCGGTTGCCGCTCTTGAGGCCTACCGCGAGCTTTACGGCTTTACGCCTCCCGGCTGGTCAAAGGCGTTCTTTGTCGAAAACAACCAGGCAATCACCGAGGGCCTGGTCGCGATGTCGATGAACTACTTTGCGTTCTTCCCGGCGCTCTTGAACGACGCAACCAACCCGCATGCCGCCCACACCGGCTTCTTCGCCAACCCGGCAGGTCCGGACGGTGACCGCTATGCGGCACTGGGCGGGCAGGGGATCTCGGTCGTGTCCTACAGCGAGAACCAGGAGGAATCGATGAAGTTCCTTGAATGGTTCATCAAGGACGAAACCCAGAAGCGCTGGGCCGAACTGGGTGGCTACACCGCATCGGCGAAGGTTCTGGAAAGCCCCGAGTTCCGCAATGCCACGCCCTACAACGAGGCGTTCTACCAGACCATGTTCATCGTCAAGGACTTCTGGGCGGTGCCGGAGTTTGCCGAACTGCTGGGCCAGATGAACACCCGCCTTTACCCGCATATCGTGGGCGGAGAGGGCACGGCGAAAGAAGTGCTTGACGCGCTGGCTGCCGACTGGACCGCCACTTTCGCGAAATACGGCCGCGGACAGTGATCCTTTAGAAGCAAACCATCGGGGGGCGGCATTCGCCCCCCGTTTTCATGTCACCGCTCCAGACCGGAGGCCACCTTGCCATCCCGACAGCCGAACCTTGCCACCGCGCACCGATCACGTGGGCTGAGCGATCTTGCCATCCGGAATCTCTTCATCATCCCGACGATAGTTTTCCTGATTGTTTTCAACATCTTTCCGCTCCTGTATTCGCTGGGCTATTCGTTCACCGATTTTCGCGCCTCGACCAACGCGCCCGCGAACTATGTCGGGCTGGACAATTACCGCACCCTGCTTGCCGATCCCAATATCTGGCGCAATTTCACCATTACTGCGAAATACGTGATCATTTCGGTGACGGGCCAGGTGGTCGTGGGCTTCGGGATCGCGATGCTTCTGAACCGCGACATCCCGTTCAAGGGCCTGCTAACCACGCTTCTGATGCTGCCGATGATGCTGTCGGCGGCGGTGGTCGGGCTGTTCTGGAAACTGCTTTATGATCCCAGCTTCGGCATCATCAACTATGCCTTGGGTCTTGGCACCTTCGAGTGGCTGGCCGATCCGCAGATCGCACTTTACGCCATCGCCATTGCCGACATCTGGATGTGGTCGCCCTTCGTGATGCTGTTGTCGCTTGCGGGCCTGTCTGCCGTGCCCAAGCACCTTTACGAGGCGGCGGCCATCGACCGGGCCAGCCAGTCCTATGTGTTCTTCCGCATCACCCTTCCCCTGGTGGCGCCGATCCTGATGATCGCCATCATCTTTCGCACCATGGAGGCGTTCAAGACCTTCGACATCGCCTACATCCTTGCCAGCCAGCCCACGACCGAAGTGATCTCGATCCGGCTGTACAAGATGGCGTTTCAGGAGTGGCAGACGGGGATGAGTTCGGCGCTGGCCTATATCGTGCTGGTCATGGTGCTGGCGATCACCAACATCTACGTCAAATATCTCAACAAAGTGAAGGAACGCTAGGATGGCCGCCGTTCGCACAGCCGGCGAAGTGTTCCGCCACCGGGC
>JANOER010000057.1:0-5143 GCA_031441285.1 Rhodobacterales bacterium | reverse complement strand
GGTTGACGGAGGCGTGATCGGCGCGCCAAAAGCGGGCAGCTTCACAAAGGAGACCGCGATGGCCTGGAAAACCCTGGACGACATGGACCTTGCCGGCAAGACGGTGCTGGTCCGGGTGGACATCAACGTGCCGATGGAGGGTGGCCGGGTGACCGACATGACCCGGATCGACAAGATCAGGCCCACGGTCGAGGATATCATCGCCAAGGGCGGCAAGGTGGTGCTTCTGGCGCATTTCGACCGGCCCAAAGGCAAGGTCGTGCCGGAGATGAGCCTTGGCCATGTGGTTGAGGAAGTTGCGGCATCGCTGGGTCGCAAGGTGCATTTCGCGCCCGATTGCGTCGGGCCAGTGGCGGCGGCCACCATCGCCAAGGCAGGACCGGGCGAGGTGGTGCTGCTGGAGAACACCCGCTTTCATCCCGGCGAGGAAAAGAACGATCCCGACCTTGCCGGCGACATGGCCCGGCTGGGCGATGTCTTTGTGAACGATGCCTTTTCGGCAGCGCATCGGGCGCATGCTTCGACCGAAAGTCTGGCGCGTCTTTTGCCCTCGGCCGCCGGGCGGCTGATGGAGGCCGAGTTGCGCGCGCTGGAGGCGGCGCTGGGGTCGCCGCAGCGGCCGGTGGTGGCGGTGGTCGGAGGGGCGAAGGTTTCGACCAAGATCGAGCTTCTGGCCAATCTGGTGACCAAGGTCGATCATCTGGTGATTGGCGGCGGCATGGCGAACACCTTCCTTGTGGCCGAGGGAATCGAGGTCGGCCGGTCCTTGGCCGAACGCGACATGGCCGAAACCGCGCGCGAAATCCGGCACCGGGCACAAGCTGCGGGTTGCCAGATCCATCTGCCGGTGGACATCGTGGTGGCGCGCGAGTTCAGGGCCGGCGCGGACAGCCAGACGCTGGGCGTGCGCGACTGCCCGCCCGACGCCATGATTCTTGACGCGGGCCCGCAGACGGTTGCGGCCCTGGACGCGGTTTTCGCCGGGGCAAAGACGCTGATCTGGAATGGCCCCCTAGGCGCCTTCGAGATCGAGCCGTTCAACGCGGCGACCAATGCGGCCGCGCGGGCCGCGGCGCGGCTGACCAGGGCCGGCGGGCTGGTGTCCGTGGCGGGGGGCGGCGACACGGTGGCGGCGCTGAACGCGGCGGGGGTGGCCGGGGACTTCACCTTCATCTCCACCGCAGGCGGGGCCTTCCTCGAGTGGATGGAAGGCAAGGTTTTGCCGGGTGTGCAGGCCTTGATGACTTGAGCGAAGCCCGCGCCCGCGCTATGCGGGCGACAGCCAGTGGGAGACGGACATGACCAACGCGAAGATGACCGAACAGGTGCGCAACGGCCGGGGCTTCATCGCCGCCTTGGACCAGTCGGGCGGATCGACGCCCAAGGCGCTGAAGCTTTATGGCGTGGCCGAGACGGAATATTCCGGCGAGGAGGCGATGTTCGACATGATCCACGCCATGCGCGCGCGGATCATCAAGTCGCCAGCCTTTGCCGGAGACAAGGTGGTGGGCGCGATCCTGTTCGAGCAGACCATGGACCGCACGATCGACGGCCTGCCCACCGCAACCTACCTGTGGGAAAAGCGCGGCGTGGTGCCGTTTCTCAAGATCGACAAGGGGTTGGAGGCGGAAGCGGACGGTGTCCAGCTGATGAAGCCGATCCCGGAGCTTGACGCGCTTCTGGCGCGGGCGGCCACGGCGGGGATTTATGGCACCAAGGAACGGTCCGTGGTCAACGCGGCCAACGCCAAAGGGATTGCCGCCGTGGTGGCGCAGCAGTTCGAGATCGGGCGTCAGGTCGCGGCCCACGGTCTGATGCCGATCCTGGAACCGGAGGTCACGATCTCGATTGCCGACAAGGCGGAGGCCGAGGCGATGTTGCAGGCGGAGATTCTCAAACATCTTGAGGGGCTTGAGGGTCAGGTGATGCTGAAGCTGTCGCTGCCGACGCACCCCGATTTCTACCAGCCGCTGGTGAAGCATCCGAAGGTGCTGAAGGTTGTGGCGCTGTCGGGCGGGCATTCGCGCGACAAGGCGAACGAGATCCTGGCGCAGAACCACGGGATCATCGCCAGCTTCAGCCGCGCGCTGAGCGAGGGTCTGTCCGCGCAACAGTCGGACGCCGAGTTCGACCGGGTGCTGATGGGCGCGATCGACGGGATCCACGCGGCCTCGATCACCTGAAACCGGGGGTGCCGGCCTCAAGTCCTTGAGGCCGGTGCATTTTCGGGATTCACAAGCGATTCGTGTTGTGCCATGATTCGCAGAAGTCCCCCGGCAAAGAGGGGCCTTCGAGGCAAGAGATGAGCGCTGCACAGTCACGATCCGGAGCAATGTTCGGTGCCAGAAGCGGGCTGGGGGGGCTGGTCTATCTTGGCCTTTCCGTCGCTTTGGGCATCTACTTTACCTTCGCCGCCGTGCAGGGCGACTTCGGGATGTTCCGCCGCGTGGCGATCAACGCCGAGGCGGCAACCCTGACCGACGAGCGCAACCGGCTGGCAGCGGAACTGGCCGAGATGCAGAACCTGACGCACCGGCTGTCGGACGAGTATCTGGACCTGGACCTTCTGGACCAGCAGACGCGCGACGTGCTGGGCTACATGCGGTCGGACGAGATCGCCATTCGCTAAGCCATTGCGGACGCTGGATTAACCGGCAGAGGCCGGCCGCGTCCGAGGGTCTTTTTCCGGTCTTCCCTGCGTCTTCCTTCCGTCTCTACGCGCGTAGAGACGGAAGGCCGTTAACCAGGCCGCGCGAATCGGTCACACGGGCGCACGATACCTGCTGTTCAGCATCCCGAAGACATGCGGATAGCTGCCGTCGGCTTCGGCGCGGCGCAGGAAGCCAACCCGCTCGACAAGGATTTCATCGGGGACCGGATCCTGCGACAGGATTTGCATCGCCTCGTCGATGAAGGCGCCGAAGGGCATGGCGTGCGGACTGTCCTTCTGGCCGGGCATGAGATCGGTCTGAACCGCTGGGGGCGCAAGTTCGTGGACGCTGATTCTGGTGGCGGAAAGCTGGGCGCGAAGCGACTGGGTCCAGGAATGGATTGCGGCCTTGGTGGCGGAATAGGTCGGCGTCAGCGCCAGCGGCACGAAGGCAAGGCCGGAGGAGACGGTGATGATCCGCGCGGCCGGTTGCCCAAGAAGTTGCGGCATCAGCGCATGGGTCAGCCGGATCGGGCCAAGAAGATTGGTGGTGATCATCGCCTCGGACAGCGCAAGGGGGCTTTGGTCGGCACCCAGCGCCTCGGCCTGCATGATGCCGGCGTTGTGGACGACGACCGAGAGGTCTGGGTGATCCTTGGCAAGGCGCGCGGCAAGATCGGCGATGGCAGCGGGATCGGAAACGTCGCTTCGGATGCCAGTCATGTCGGAGTGGCCGGCGGTGGCCGCATCAAGGAGCGCCTGGCGGCGGCCGGTCAGGATGACGCGGTTGCCGGCAGCCTGCAGGCGTCGGGCAAGGCCGAGACCGATGCCGGAGGTGGCGCCAGTGACGAGGATGGTGGCGTTGGTGATCATGGGAGGATCCTTTCCGTTCTGGTCTTGCGGATTTAGAGCCGACAGTTACCATTGGGAAGAAGGCACCGATTTGATCCATACGCACCTTCTGGAGAGTGTGATGAGCGCTGCAGGGACCCCCGATCTGAAGGACATCGATCCGCGGCTGAATGCGCTGGTGATGGACCTAATCGGAAGGGTGGCCGACAAATGGACAATGGCTGTTCTGGAGGCGCTGGACGAGGCGGGGACGTTGCGGTTTACCCGGCTGGCCGAGGCGGTGCCGGGGATCAGCCAGAAGATGCTGACCCAGACCCTGCGGCAGATGGAGCGGGACGGGCTTTTGACCCGCACCGTGCATCCGGTGGTGCCGCCGCATGTCGACTACCGGCTGACCGATCTGGGCCTCAGTCTGGGCGAGGCATTCTGCGGGGTCTGGATCTGGGCCGACGAACATATCGACCGGATCGAGGCGGCACGGGCGGCGTTTGACGTGCGGGGGTAGCATTTCGCGCGTTTCCTGCACCCCGGACCCCTGCGGGGGCGGGAATTCCCTGCGGCGCCGGACGAGCCATTCTTCTGCCGCATGGGGGTATTCATCCGGCGCATGACGCAAAGGAAATTTGCGGGTAGCCCTGTATTCCTCGATATTGTATGGATGGTTTAACGTTGAACTATTCCATGTTCCTGATTCCAAGCTCTGGGAGGAGCCTATGGCGAAGAAGCCCGACACGAGACCGAACGTCTCGAAGGAAGACCTTCTGAAGTATTACCGCGAGATGCTGCTGATCCGCCGCTTCGAGGAAAAGGCGGGACAGTTGTACGGGATGGGGCTGATCGGCGGGTTCTGCCACCTGTATATCGGGCAGGAAGCGGTGGTCGTGGGGCTGGAGGCAGCGGCCAAGGACGGCGACAAGCGGATCACCAGCTACCGCGACCACGGCCACATGCTGGCGGCCGGGATGGACCCGAAGGGTGTGATGGCGGAACTGACCGGGCGGATTGGAGGATACTCCAAGGGCAAGGGCGGCTCGATGCACATGTTCTCGAAAGAGAAGCATTTCTACGGTGGACACGGGATTGTTGGCGCTCAGGTGCCGTTGGGCGCGGGGTTGGCCTTCGCCGACAAGTATCTGGGCAATGACAATGTGACCTTCACCTATTTCGGCGACGGCGCGGCGAACCAGGGCCAGGTCTACGAGACCTACAACATGGCCGAGCTGTGGGACCTGCCGGTGATCTTTGTCATCGAGAACAACCAGTATGCCATGGGAACCAGCGTGAAGCGGTCCACCAAGTCGACCACGCTGTTCGGGCGGGGGACGGCCTACGGCATTCCGGGCGAACAGGTCGACGGGATGGATGTGCTGGCGGTCAAGTCCGCGGGCGACAAGGCGGTGGCGCACTGCCGGGCGGGCAAGGGGGCCCTACATTCTGGAGATGATGACCTATCGCTACCGGGGGCATTCGATGTCGGACCCGGCGAAGTACCGCACGCGGGAAGAGGTCGAGAAGATCAAGACCGAAAAGGACTGCATCGAGCATGTCCGCGACCTTCTTTTGCAGGCGGGGCTGGCGTCGGACGAGGATCTGAAGGCCATCGACAAGGACATCAAGGCGATTGTGAATGAGTCTGCGGAA
>JANOER010000056.1:0-11822 GCA_031441285.1 Rhodobacterales bacterium | reverse complement strand
CATCGATTTTGCCGGCGGGGTGAACGTGACCCTTGGCCTGCCCTTCGTGCGCACCTCGCCCGATCACGGCACGGCCTATGACATCGCAGGCCAGGGGCGTGCCGATCCTTCAAGCCTGATCGCCGCAGTGCGACTGGCGCGCGAAATGGCAACGGCACGATCCGCACCGGCGTCGGAGCCTCCGGCGGGGATATTTGGACAAAGATGAAAGGCCGGGTTTGGGAACGATAGACGGTCTGCCCCCGCTGCGCGAGGTGATCCGGGCGCATGATCTGGTGGCGAAGCGTCAGCTGGGCCAGAACTTCCTGTTGGATCTGAACCTGACCGCCAAGATCGCGCGATCCGCGGGGGATCTGTCGGGCTATGACGTGCTGGAGGTCGGACCGGGGCCCGGCGGGTTGACGCGCGGGCTGCTGGCTGAAGGCGCGCGCCGGGTGGTGGCGGTGGAAAAGGATCCGCGCTGCCTGCCTGCCCTTTCAGAAATCGCCGCCGCCTATCCGGGGCGGCTGAGCGTGCTGCAGGGCGACGCGCTGGAGGTCGATCTTGGCGCGCATCTGACCGCCCCGGTGAAGATCGTTGCCAACCTGCCCTATAACGTCGGGACCGAGCTTTTGATCCGCTGGCTGTCGCCTCCGGTCTGGCCGCCGGTCTGGACCTCGCTGACGCTGATGTTCCAGAAAGAGGTGGCCGAGCGGATCATCGCCAAGCCCCGGACGGACCACTACGGGCGGCTGGCGCTTCTGGCGCAGTGGCGCTGCACGGCTGCGATGGTGATGACCCTGCCGCCCGAGGCCTTTACCCCCGCCCCGAAGGTGCATTCTGCCGTGGTGCATCTGACCGCCCTGCCCGCGCCGCGATACCCCTGTGATTTCAAGGTTCTGCAACGGATAACAGCCATGGCGTTCAACCAGCGGCGCAAGATGCTGCGGTCGTCGTTGAAGGCGCTTGGTCCGGGGATCGAGCCGCTTCTGGACAGTATCGGGATCCCCCCGACCGCACGGGCCGAGGAGATCGGGCTGGAGCAGTTCTGCGCCCTTGCCCGCGCGGTTCAGGCGGCCTGACGTTTTGCCAACACCCGGGCCATCGTCTCGCCCATCGAGGACGGGTTCGCGGCAACGGTGATGCCAGCGGCCTCGAGGATCTCGACCTTTTCCTGCGCGCTTTCTCCAAAGGCGCTGATGATGGCGCCGGCATGGCCCATCTTGCGGCCCTTGGGCGCAGAAAGCCCGGCGATGTAGGCGACAACCGGCTTTTTCATGTGGTCGCGGGCAAAGGCTGCGGCTTCGGCCTCTTGCGGACCGCCGATCTCGCCGATCATCATCACTGCATCGGTGTCGGGATCCGCTTCAAAAAGCTGCAGGATGTCCTTGAAGCTGCTGCCATTTATAGGATCGCCCCCGATGCCGACCGAGGTCGAGACACCGATCCCGAGGGCTTTCATCTGGGCCGCGGCCTCATAGCCCAGCGTCCCCGAACGGCCGACGATACCTACCCGGCCGGGCATGTAGATATGCGGCGGCATGATGCCCATGAAGCCTTGACCGGGTGAGATGATTCCGGCGCAATTCGGGCCGACCAGACGCATCTTGCGCTCTTCGGGATAGCGCCTCAGGAAGCGCTTGACCTTCATCATGTCCTGGCTGGGGATGCCGTCGGTGACGCAGACGGCGGTTCTGATCCCGGCGTCGGCGGCTTCCATTATTGCGTCGGCGGCGAAGGGCGGCGGGACGAAGACGAGCGATGCCTCGGCTCCGGTCGCCTCCACCGCTTCGCGAACGGTGTTGAAGAGCGGCCGGTCCAGGTGGGACTCGCCGCCCCGACCGGGGGTGACGCCGCCGACGACGTTGGTGCCGTGCTTGATCATGTCGGCGGCATGGAAGGCTCCGATGCGGCCGGACATGCCCTGGACGATGACGCGGGTGGCGGAGGTGATGAGGATGGCCATGCTGGGGCTCCTTCAGGCGGCTTTGGCGGCGACCGCACAGGCGGCGGCCTCGGCGAGGGTGTCGGCAGAGATGAGCGGAAGGCCTGAGGTCTGAATGATACGCTTGCCCTCTTCGACATTGGTGCCGGCAAGGCGGACAACAACGGGGATGGTCAGGCCAACCTCTTGATAGGCCTTCACAACCCCTTCGGCGACCCAGTCGCAGCGGTTGATCCCGGCGAAGATGTTCACCAGGATCACGCTGACATTGCGGTCTGCCAGCACGGTGCGGAAGGCGCGGACGACACGCTCAGGGCTGGCGCCGCCGCCGATGTCGAGGAAGTTGGCGGGCTCCCCACCGGCCAGCTTGATCATGTCCATCGTGGCCATCGCAAGGCCAGCCCCGTTGATGATGCAGCCGATGTCCCCCTCAAGGCCGACATAGGCAAGGCCGTGGTCGCCAGCGGTGGATTCGCGGGGGTCTTCCTGGCTGCGGTCCCGCAGCTCCGCGACATCAGGTTGACGAAAGAGCGCGTTGGTATCGAACGACATTTTGGCATCCAGTGCCACAAGGTCGCCGGCGCCGGTGATGACCAGCGGGTTGATTTCCACCATCACTGCGTCAAGGTCGCGGTAGGCGCGGTAGCAGGCGCGCAGGATCGTGACCATCTGGGCGATCTGGCCGCCTTTCAGGCCGAGCTGGAAGGCGAGTTCCCGCGCCTGAAACTCGGACAGGCCCACTGCGGGGTCGATCGTCATGCGGCGAAGCGAGTCGGGGTCGGTTTCGGCCAGCTCTTCTATTTCCATCCCACCATGGGCGGAGGCGACGATCATGATCCGCTCAGATTTGCGGTCGAGAACAAAGCCAAGATACATCTCGCGGGCGATGTCCGAGGCGGCCTCAACCCAGAGCCGGTAGACGCCCTTGCCATTGGCGTCGGTCTGCTTGGTCACCAGTTGCTTGCCGAAAAGCGTGGCGGCGAAGCTTGCGACCTCATGCTCGTCGCGGCAAAGCTTGACGCCGCCTGCCGCCCCCCGGCCGCCGGAGTGGATCTGGGCCTTCACCACCCAGGCATTGCCACCAAGCTCACGCGCGCGGTAGCCGGCTTGTTCGGGGCTGTAGGCCAAACCGCCGCGCGGCACCGGCACGCCGAAACGGGCGAGAATCTCCTTGGCCTGATATTCATGGATGTCCATCTGATCCTCCCTGCAACCGAATGAATTTTCTGCGAAAATTCACGGTCCTTTGCCTGAGTTTTCGCAGAAAACTCGTGTTTGCGTCACTTTGCGCTGATCGCTTCGGCCACGGCCAAGAGATTGCGGGCCATCTTTTCGGACGCGGCGTCGATCATCTTGCCGTCAAGGCTTGCCGCGCCCTTGCCCTGGGCTTCGGCCAGTTTCAGTTCTTCGATGATGCGGCGGGCCTTGGTGACTTCGGCCTCGGTCGGGCTGAAGACCTCGTTCGCAAGGGTGACCTGCGACGGATGGATTGCCCATTTACCCTCGCATCCCAAGGCGGCTGCGCGGCGTGCGCCGTCCTTGTAGCCCTCGGGGTCGGAGAAGTCGCCGAACGGCCCGTCGATGGCGCGCAACCCGTAAGCGCGGCAGGCGATCACCATACGGCTGATCGCGGCATGCCACTGGTCGCCGGGATACACCGGGTTCAGGCCGCCGATATTGGTGGTGCGGGCGCGCATCGAGGCCGCGTAATCGGCGACGCCGAAGTGCAGCGCCTCCAGCCTACCACCAAACTGGGCGATGGTTTCCACATTGGCCATGCCAAGCGCGGTTTCGATCAGCGCTTCAAGCCCGACGCGGGTGGGATAGCCCTTGGCCTGCTCGATCTGGTTGACCATCGCCTCGACCATGTAAAGGTCATCGCGAACGCCGACCTTCGGGACCAGAAGGGTGTGAACGCGCGAGCCGGCCTGTTCCATTACATCAACCACGTCGCGATACATGTAATGCGTATCCAGCCCGTTGATGCGGACGGAGACGGTCTTGCCCTTGGCCGCCCAGTCGATGTCGTTCAGCGCCTGGATGCAGTTCCGGCGCGCCTGCTCCTTTTCCGGCGGGGCGACGGCATCCTCAAGGTCAAGGAAGACGTAGTCGGCAGGACCATCGGCTGCCTTGTCGATCATCGAGGGGTTGGACGACGGTACTGCAAGTTCGGACCGCTGAAGCCGCTGCTTGCGCAGTGGGTAAAGAGTATGGCTCATCTATTGGATATCCTTGTTATTCTGCAGCGATCTGCAACGTCTGTTCGCGGCTCTGCGCATACCAGGCTTGCGCCGCCGCAACGCCCGAGCCCAAGGTCACATCCGCCCCGGCCTCGACCAAAGCCAGTTCGGCCAGCGCGAGGGCCGTGAGGCACATGCCTTCGTTCAGATCGCCCAGATGGCCGATGCGAAAGACCTTGCCGGCAAGGCGCGCCAGACCCGATCCGAAGCTTGCATTGTAGCGCTCATAGCCGATGCGGATCACCTCGCGCGCGTCGACCTCATCTGGCACGCGGATCGCGGTGACGGTGTTCGAGGCAAGCGACGGATGCTCGGCGCAGACCGTCAGACCCCAGGCGGCGACCGCCCGGCGCACGCCTTCGGCAAGGCGGGCATGGCGGGCAAGGACGGTGTCGAGGCCCTCGACATGAAGACGGTCCAGTGCAGCCCGCAGGCCGTGCAGAAGCTGGGTCGGCGGGGTGTAGGGGAAATAGCCGGTCTCGGCGGTCATCGCAAAGTCGCGAAACTCGAAATAGGCGCGGCGCATCGTGGCGGTTTCCGCGGCCTTCAGCGCCTTCGGGCTGACGGCAAGGATGCCCAGTCCCGCCGGGCACATCAGGCCCTTCTGGCTGCCGGTGACGGCAAGATCGACGCCCCAATCATCCATCCGGAAGTCGATGGAGCCGACCGAGGACACGCCATCGACGAACAGCATCGCGTCGTGGAAGGCGTCGTCCATGGCGCGGCGCACGCCTGCGACGTCGCTGGTCACCCCGGTCGCCGTCTCGTTATGGGTGACAAACACTGCCTTGATCTCGCCTTTGCGGTCGGCACCAAGGCGGCGGGCGAATTCGCTGACCGGGGCGCCGGCCCCCCAGGCCACGTCGATCACCTCGACCTCAAGGCCAAGCCGGGTGGCCATCTCGGCCCAGAGGGTAGAGAACTGGCCATGCCGCGCCATCAGGACGCGGTCGCCGGGGTTCAGCGTGTTGGTGATCGCCGCCTCCCAGGCCCCGGTGCCAGAGCCTGGGTACAGGAACACGCGGGCGGTTTCAGTGCGGAACACGCGTTTCAGGTCGGCGAGGATGCCAAGGGTCAGGGCACCGAAGTCGGGCCCGCGCTGATCTTCCATCGCTACATTCATCGCCCGCCGGACGGGTTCGGGCACGTTGGTCGGACCTGGAATGAAAAGATGGTTGATTCCTGTGCGCATGGGGTCCTCCGATTGGCTTGCTGTTCGTCGCATTCGGGGCGGGATGTGCAAAGGCAAAGCGGGTTTCGCTGTGAACGCGAGAATTTACAAAGCTGCATTTTTGTAATATTGTAAATTCGACAAATCCTGATTGTGTGCGCCGGATGCAGAAAACGTTCATCGGACCCCATCTGCGCCGGCTGCGGACGGAACGGGGCGAAACTCAGGGCGCGATGGCACGGGCGCTTGGGATCAGCGCATCCTATGTCAACCTGCTGGAAAACAACGAAAGGTCGGTGTCGGTCCAGGTTCTGTTGCGGCTGTTTGATGCGTACGGCGTCGACTGGCGCGAGATTGCCGAGGATGACGGCGCCGGGCAGCTTGCCGATCTGCGCGCGGCCCTGCAGGACACGATCTTCGAGACGCGCCCCGATCTGACCCAGTTGCGCGCCGCCCTGGTTCATGCGCCCGACCTTGCGGGGGCCTTCCTGCGGCTGCACCGCGCCTGGCAGACCGCCAATGACCAGCTTCTGGCCCGGAACGAGGGCGATGGCGGCACCATCGCGTCCAGCCCCGAAGCGGCGGTTCACACGGTCTTTCGCCGCCATCGCAACCACTTCCGTGATCTGGAGGAGGCGGCCGAGCGGTTCTGGGCCACTCCGGTCGAACGCGACGAAGTCTATGCGGCGCTAAAGGCGCGCCTGCGCGACCGCTCGGGCATCGCGGTGCGGCTGGTTCGGGTCGAGGATCTGCCCGGCACCCTGCGCCAGTATGACGAGGCCCGGCGCGAGATCCTTTTGTCCGAGGCGCTGGACCACACCAACCGCACCTTCCAGCTGGCTCATATGTGCGGCCTTCTGGAACAGCGGGCCCTTTTGGACGGGCTGGTTAACCGCTCGGGTATAGCTGACCCGCGCGGAGTGGCGCGACTGTTGGTCGAACTGGCGAATTACTTCGCTGCCGCCGTCCTGATGCCCTATGCCGCCTTCCTGGCCGAGGCGCGGGCCACGAAATACGACCTCGACCACATCGCCACGCGCTTTGGCGTCAGTTTCGAGCAGGCCTGCCACCGCGCGACCACCCTGCAACGCGAAGGCGCCCAAGGCGTGCCGTTCTTCTTCATGCGGATCGACAAGGGCGGCAACGTGACCAAGCGGTTCAATGCGACCGACTTTCACCTGGCCGAATATGGCGGCGCCTGCCCGCGGCTGGACGTGCACACCAGCTTTCGCACTCCTGGCAAGATCGTCCAGCAATTCGTTGAAATGCCGGATAAATCTCAGTACTTTGTATTCTCGCGCACGGTGGATCGCCCGACCTGGATCCGGCACGCGCAGGACAACCGCCTTGCGGTGGCGATGGGGTGCACCATCGAGCACGCCGCCCAGATCGGCTATGCCGAAGCCTTTGCCGTCACCGCCGCGCGGATGGTGCCGATCGGGATCAACTGCCGGATCTGCCCGCGTGCCAACTGCGACCAGCGGGCGCATCAGGCGGTGGTGCTGACCCAGCCGGTGGATGAAAAGCGCCGGGGGGCAACGCGGTTTGACGGGTAGGACTGGGGGTTTCACACCCCCAGACCCCCGTGGGATACTTGCGCAAAGATGAAATCAGGACTTTACCCGCAGGTTCTGCGGATCATGCAGCGGGCCGAGGGTGACCTGAGCCGGGACGCGTTCGGACGCGACTTCCAGCTCGTAACTTCCTGACAAGATGAAGTCTTCCGTAACGCCATCTGCGTGGCGGACATAGCCCATCCCGATGCTTTTCGCGACCGTGTGCCCAAAGCCGCCGGATGAAAGCCAGCCCACGCGCTGACCATCCCGGTAAATCGTCTCGCGGCCCAGAAGCACCACGTCGGGGGCTGCGGTGAAGGTGGCGAGGCGCTTTTTCACGCCGGTGGCAAGTTGGGCAGCGATGGCGTCGCGGCCGATGAAGTCCACCCCGGACTTCATCTTGACCGCCCAGCCGAGGCCCGCCTCGACCGGGGTGTGATCGGGGCCGATGTCGGACCCCCAGGCCCGGTAGCCCTTTTCCAGCCGCAGCGTCTCGATCGCGCGGTAGCCGGCGGGGGTCGGTGCGTCGGGGCCGGACATCAGCGCCTCGTAAACCGTCACCGCGACCTCGGTCGGCAGGTGCAATTCCCAGCCCAGTTCGCCAACGTAGGTCACGCGCAGGGCAAGGACCGGGCAACCGGCGACCGAAATCCAGCGGCAGGTGCCGAAGGGAAAGGTGGCATTGGTCAGATCGTCCGGGCAATGGCGCGACAGGATGCTGCGCGCTTGCGGCCCCATCAGCGACAGGACCGCCATCGACGAGGTGATGTCCGCGAGATGAGCTTCTCCCGCCAGGTGTCTGGCAATCCAGTCGAAATCATGCGTGGCAAAGCCGGTTCCGGTGACGATGTGGAACTCTTGCGGGCCAAGGCGGGCGACGGTCAGGTCGCATTCGATGCCGCCCTTGTGGTTCAGCATCTGGGTATAGGTCAGGCTGCCGACACTGCGGTCCACGTTGCCGGCGGCAATGTGGTTCAGCGCGCGGGCGGCGTCTTTCCCGGTCAGGCGGAACTTGGCGAAGCTGGACTGGTCGATCAGCACCGCATGATCGCGGGCGGCGCGGTGTTCCCGGGCCACGGCGTCAAACCAGCCCGGTCGGGCCATCGAGTAGCGGTCGACCGGCTCTTCTCCCGGCCCCGCAAACCAGTTCGGACGTTCCCAGCCGAGTTTTTCGCCAAAGCAGGCGCCGGCGGCCTTCAGGTGCGCGTAGAGGGGTGACCGGCGGGTCGGGCGCGCGGAGCGCATCTCCTCGGCCGGCCAGGCGATGGTGTAATGCTTGGCGTAGGCTTCCAGCGTGCGGGTGCGGACGTAGTCCGTGACCCGGTGCGGAGGACCGAAGCGGCGGATGTCGACCGGCCAGAGGTCGAAGGGCGGCTCACCCTTGGCCACCCATTCGGCAAGGGCCATCCCTGCCCCACCGCCGCTTGCGATGCCGAAGGCGTTGAAGCCCGCGCCGACGAACAGGTTCCGCAGTTCCGGCGCCTCGCCCAGGATGAAGTTGCCGTCGGGGGTAAAGCTTTCCGGCCCGTTCAGAAGCTGTTTCACGCCAGCAGTTTCCAGGGCCGGCACGCGGGCAATCGCGTCGTCCATGAACTGCGCATAGTGATCGTAATCCGAGGTCAGCAGCTCGAAATGAAAGCCCTCGGGGATGCCTTGCACCGCCCAGGGTTTGGGGTTCGGCTCATAGCCGCCCCAGACCAGCCCGCCGACCTCTTCCTTCCAGTAGGTGCGCCGGTCGGGGTCGCGCAGCGTGGGCAGGTTCGGGGTGACGCCCGCGATCTTCTCGGTGATCATGTACTGGTGTTCGACGCTGACCAAGGGCACGTTGACCCCGACTGTGGCCGCCAGATCCCGGGTCCATTGCCCGGCGCAGAGAACCACCTTTTCACATTCGATGGTCCCGACGGGGGTCTCGACGCCCCGGATGCGGCCGTCTTCGACGATAATGCGGGTGACCGGGCTATCCTCGAAGATCTGGACGCCCGCCATGCGCGCGCCACGCGCAAGGGATTGGGTGATATCCGAGGGGTTGGCCTGCCCGTCCGTGGGCAGGTAGGCCGCGCCAACCAGATCGCCGACTGCCATCAAGGGCCAGAGATCCTGGGCCTCTTTCGGGGTCAGCAGGTGCATCTCCAGCCCGAAGGAATGCGCGGTCGTCGCCTGGCGCTTCACTTCGGTCCAGCGGTCGGCGTTGCAGGCCAGGCGCAGGCCGCCGTTCATCTTCCACCCGGTCTGCAGGCCGGTTTCAGCCTCCAACCCTTTGTAAAGGGAAACGGAATGGCCCAGAAGCTGGGTGATGTTGGCCGAGGTGCGCAACTGCCCGACCAGCCCCGCCGCATGGAACGTGGTGCCCGAGGTCAGCTTCTTGCGTTCCAGAAGCACGGTGTCGGTCCAGCCCAGCTTGCCCAGGTGATAGGCGACCGAAGCGCCGACGATGCCGCCGCCGATGACGACGGCGCGGGCGGTGGTGGGAAGGTCTTTCATGCAAGCATCCTGTAGGCGGCAAGGGCCGCGCGGTAGGTGTCAAGGTATCCGGCGGTATAGGCCGCGTAGTCGAAATCAACGTCGGAGTGGATTTCCTGGACCATGGACCACATCGCCTCACGCAATGCCGCCGCCGCTTTCATCGCGGCGTAGCGGCGCCAGAGATCGCCGTCGGGGGCCGTGCCGAAATAGGTGGCGAGCAGCCAATCCTCCTGCGTACGGTCAAGCCCGTTGTTTGCCGCCAGCCCGCCAAGGTCGAACAAAGGCGAGCCCCAGCCGGCATAGTCCCAGTCGATCAGCCACATCCGGTTGCCGTCATGCAGGAAGTTGGCGGGCAAAAGGTCGTTGTGGCCAAACACCATGTCGATCCGGCCCACGGCACGTTCTAGATCGGCCGCCTGGTCCATAAGCCGGCCAAGCTGCGGCAGATGGCGTGATGCCCCGTCCGCAAGCGTTCCGGCATAGTCGCGCAGGGTCTGGAACACCCAGAAGGTCAGCGCGGGCCCCCGCAGATGGCGGGGAATGTCGCGGTGAGTGCGCAGGACCAGCGCCAGGGCCTGGCCCAGCAGGTCCGGCTGGTGCAGGTCGGCGGCGGTCATGGTGCGCCCGGTCACGAAGTCGATCACCAACGCACCGGGTTCGTGGTAGATGACGGCGGGAGAGATCCCGGCCGCATGGGCGGCACGGCTGGCGGCCAGCTCGTTGAAGCGCATGATCTGGTGGACCGGGATGTCGTCGCCGATCCGCACCACCGCCTGACGCAGATCGTCGGTTACCAGCACGTTCAGGTTGGTGATGCCCCCGCCCAAGGGAACGCCGCGCGGAGTTCCGCGCCAGATCGGCAGGGCAAGCGCGCGGGCGACAGGATCGGTCACTGGGGTCTTCCGGTCGGGGCGACACAGGTTGCCAGCGCGCGGGCAAGATCTTCGGGGCGCAGAGGTTTCGGGACCACGCCGCAGAACCCCTGCGCAATGTAGCCGGCAACCTGATGGGTCATCGCATTGGCCGTCACCGCAAGTGCCAGCGGCCGTGGGCGCCGCAGCGCGCGGGCCAGATCATTGAGGTCGGCCAGCGTCTCGACCCCGTCGCGGCCCGGCATGGCGATGTCCAGCAGGATCACGTCAAACTCGGCCTCCTGCCAGCGGGCCAGCACGGCCTCGCCGCTGTCCAGGATCTCGGCTTCGACGCCGATCGCTTTCAGCATGCTGTGCAGGATGATCCGGTTCGTGGCATTGTCCTCGGCCGCAAGCACGCGGATGGCGGGAAGCTGCGGCAGTGCGGTTGCGGGTGGCGGCACAAGCGCACCGGCAAGGACCGGCATCACAATCTCGACGCGGGCGACGACGCCCTCGCCCGGCGCTCCGGACAGTGTGACCTCGCCCCCCATGAGGCGCACCAGCCGGCGCACGATGGCAAGGCCAAGCCCGGTGCCGCCATAGCGCCGCGTCGTGCCGGCATGCACCTGGATGAAGTCGCCGAAGGCACGGGTCATGTCCGCCTGGGACATGCCAATGCCGGTGTCGGCCACCTCGATGATCAGGGTCCGCTCTGACCGGGCGTCGATCCGCAGTGCGACCTCGCCCGAGTCGGTGAATTTCACCGCATTGCCGACAAGGTTGTGAAGGATCTGCACCAGACGCAATTCATCGCCTTGCCGCAGGTCACCGGATTGCGGCCCCAGAACTTCGAACACAAGTTGCAAATCCTTTGTGCCGGCGCGGATCCGGTGGACGGCCAGCACCCGCTCTGCGACGGCGACAAGGCTGAGAGGGCCCGGGTCAAGCGTCAGTTGCCCGGCCTCGATCTTGGCAAGGTCAAGGATGTCGTTGATGACTGCCAGCAGATGTTCGCCTGAATCCCGGATCACCCGCAGCATGGCGGCCTGATCGGAGTTTGCGATCTGCCGCTCCAGCACCCCGGCCATGCCCAGCACCCCGTTGAGAGGTGTGCGCATTTCGTGGCTCATTGCCGCCAGAAAGTCGGATTTGGCACTGTTCGCGGTCTCGGCCGCGGTCATCGCGGCGCGCAGGCGGGTTTCGCTGTCGGCGGCATCGGTGATGTCGGTCAGCGCGCAGACGATGGCCAGGTCGGTCCCCGAGGCCGAAAGCCGCGCCACGTTGAACGACAGGACCCGGCGGCTGCCATCGGGCCAGCGGATGGCGTGGCGGATGTCGTGCTGCACGCCACCCCCGGACAGCGCGCGAAAGAGCGGGGTTTCGGTCGGGCCGACCGGGATATCCTCAAGATCGGCCAGACGGGCATCGGCAAGAATTGCCGGCAGGTCGTCGCCGGCGACAAGCCGGCGGTGCAGGACCGCTTCCGCGGCGGAATTGGCAAAGACCACAAGGCCCTCGGCATCCAGGGCGACGATGCCCGAAACCGACGTTTCCATGATCCACGACAGCGTGTCGCGTTCATTGGCCAGGGCTGCTTCCAGTGCTTTGGCG
>JANOER010000055.1:0-19842 GCA_031441285.1 Rhodobacterales bacterium | reverse complement strand
CGCGGGAGTTCTTTGCCGATCTCGATCAGTATCACTTCGAGAAGCTTCACCATCTGCCACGGCTGATCGATTTCAACGCGACGATGAAGGCGAACGGGGCCTATGCGGCGCTGGTGTCGGGGGGGTTCACGGCGTTCACTCAGGCGGTGGCGACGACATTGGGGTTTGACGAGAACCGGGCGAATATTCTGCACATCGAAGACGGCGCGCTGGCAGGGACGGTGGCCGAGCCGATCCTTGGCAAAGAGGCCAAGCTGCAGGCGCTGGACGAGATCATTGCGCGGCTGGGGATCGCCCGGGCCGATGCGCTGGCGGTGGGCGACGGGGCGAACGATCTGCCGATGCTGCTGGCCGCCGGAACCGGCGTGGCGCTGCACGCCAAGCCCCGGGTGCAGGCCGAATGCGAAGCCCGTGTGAACCACGGTGACCTGACGGCGCTGCTTTACCTGCAGGGCTACAGCCGCGAGGAGTTTGCTGAATGATCGTTCGTAATTCTACGGCGGACGATGCCGCTGGCATGACCCTGGTTCTGAATGCGGTCATCGCCGACGGTGGGACGACGGCGCATGAAACACCGATGACCGAAGCAGAGGTCCAGGATCACTACATAGACGGGCCCGATGTCCTGTCTTCGGTAGTGGCCGAGGTCGGGGGCAAAATCCTCGGCTGGCAGTCGGTCGGATGGTGGCATGACGATCCGCATATCGGGACGTTTGTCCAACCCGGACTGCAAGCCAAAGGCACAGGTGGCAGCCTGTTCGCGGTCACATTGGCCAGCCTGCGCAACCGCGACCTGGACCGGATCATCGCCTGGATCCGCGCCGACAACGCCCCAGGTCTGGCCTATTACGCCCGGATCGGATTTCGCGACATCGGCACCGATCCTCACTTTGCGCTAAGTGACGGTCGCAAGGTCGGACGCGTCCATCGCCGTTTCGATCTGTAGCAGACGGGCGGTGCGCAGTAGCGCACCCTACAGGCCACCGATGGCGGAGGAGAGGCGGAAGCTGATCGCCTCGGCGACATGGGGTTTGCGGACGGCCGTGCTGTGGTCAAGGTCGGCGATGGTGCGCGCGACACGCAGGACGCGGTGATAGCCGCGCGCGGTCAGGCCCATGCGTTCGGCAACCCGGCTGATCAGATCCTTGCCCTCGCTGTCGGGGGTGGCGTGTTCCTCAAGGGTGGCGCCTTCAAGATCGGCGTTCACCCGCAGGTTGGGATGGTCGGCGAAGCGCGCAGTCTGGCGATCACGAGCGGAGGTGACGCGGGCGGCGATGGTCGCCGACGCCTCGCCCGAGGCGGGCAGGTCCAGATCGGCAAAGGCCACTGGCGGCACTTCGACGCGAAGATCAAAGCGGTCGATCAGCGGGCCGGAGATGCGGCCAAGGTAATCCTCGCCGCAGATCGGCGCGCGGCCGCAGGCGCGGTTCGGGTCCGACAGATACCCGCATTTGCACGGATTTGCCGCGGCGATGAGCAGGAAGCGGCAGGGATAGCGGACATGGGCATTGGCGCGGGCAACCATCACGGTGCCGGATTCGATCGGCTGGCGGAGGGTATCCAGGACGGCGCGCGGAAATTCGGGGAATTCGTCCAGAAAGAGGACGCCATTGTGGGCAAGGCTGATCTCGCCCGGCTTGGCCCCGCGCCCGCCGCCGACGATGGCAGCCATGGATGCAGTGTGGTGCGGTTCGCGGAACGGGCGGTTGCGCGAGATGCCGCCTTCGCTCAGCAGGCCCGCGAGGGAATGGATCATCGAGGTTTCCAGCGCCTCGGGGGCCGACAGGGGCGGCAGGATGCCGGGAAGGCGGGCGGCCAGCATGGATTTGCCCGACCCGGGTGTGCCGACCATGAACAGGTGATGCCGCCCGGCAGCGGCGATTTCCAGCGCGCGCTTGGCGCGTTCCTGGCCTTTCACCTCGCGGAAATCGCGGGAATGGGGGCTGGCTGCGACCTCACCCGCCTCGGCAGGGATCAGTGGCGCGCGGCCGGTATAGTGATGCAGGACCTCGGCCAGCGAGGCGGCGGCGAGGACTTGCGTGGCACCGACCCAGGCCGCCTCGGCCCCGCAGGCGCGGGGGCAGAGCAGGGCGCGATCCTCGACCGCGGCGGCCATCGCGGCGGGAAGCGCGCCCGCAACCGCGATCAGCCGGCCGTCAAGTGACAGCTCGCCCAGCGAGACGACAGTTTCGACATCCTCGCGCGGGATGATGTCCAGCGCGGCCAGAAGTGCTATCGCGATCGGCAGGTCGAAATGCGAGCCTTCCTTGGGCAGGTCGGCGGGGGAAAGGTTAACCGTGATCCGCTTGGCGGGAAGTGCTATGGACAGCGCCTGAAGGGCGGCACGCACCCGTTCGCGGGCCTCGCTGACCGCCTTGTCGGGCAGGCCGACAAGGCTGAAGGCCGGCGCCCCCGGCGAGATGGCGCATTGCACCTCGACGAGGCGGGCCTCGACGCCTTCGAAAGCAACGGTGTAGGTGCGGGCGGTCATGGCAGGGTGCCAATCATGCGGGTGGCCCCCCATTCCCTGCCTCTTCGCGCGAAGGGGAGGGAAGGTTCGGTGATGCCGAACGCTGCGCGGGCTGACGCCCGGTAGCCTCCGGCGGGGATATTTTTGCAGAAAGGAAGCCGTTTTGCTGCGCAGGATGCGTCGCGAAGCGGATTGTCGATCTGCCGCCCCAAGCCCTGCCCAGTGCCCTGCCCCGTGCCCTGCCCCGTGCCCTGCATTCCGCCCTGCCCGTGTTTACCTTGGTTAACGGGTAGCGCGGAATGGTTTACGAGTGGTAAAGGGCCATGAACTTCGGCCAGGCTTCGGGGTCAGCCACGGTCTTGTCACGGCAGAGCGCGTTGTAGAAACCGAAGCGGCGGCCGTAGAGTTCAAGGGCATGGGTCACGGGGCTGCCGGAATAGGGGCAGGTCGTGTTCTCGGCAGCCTGGCCCTCGACGGCGCGGGCCGGCAGGCGAACCGGACCCGGCCAGTCGCGGCGGGGAAAGTCGCGGCGGTAGAAGTCCTGATCCGCGCCGTCCACCATGCCATGCGCCCGCCAGCGCCGGAAGGACGGATGGCTGAGGTGCGCGTTGACGTAGATCGCTGCATCCGGCCCCACGGGCAGGTTGTAGGTGGCGATCCGGGTGGCGACGGGGGCAAAGAAGGCGTCGGCGGCCGAGTAGGCCCCGCAGAGCCACGGCGTGGCGGAGCCGGTCGTCCGCCGCGCCCAGGACCAGAGGGTTTCCAGCCGAGCAAGGTCAGCCAGAACCTCGGCCGGGGGCTGGCAGTCGGTGTAGCTTGCGCGCAGGTTCATCGGGCAATGGCCGCGCAGGGCGGTGAAGCCCGCGTGCATCTCGGCCGCCAGAACCCGGGCGGTGGCGCGGGCCTGCGGGTCGGAGGGCCAGAGCCCGGCCTTTGGGTGGCGGGTGGCCAGTTCCTCGGCGATGGCGATGGTCTCGGGGACGACGCTGCCGTCGGGCGTCCGCATGGTGGGCGCGGTTTTTGCGGGGAAGTAGTCGCGCAGCACCGTGGCCAGTTCATCGGTGTAAAGCCGGGCGCTGCGGGTTTTCACTGGAATGTCGAAGGCGTCGAAGAGAAGCCAGCCGCGCAGGCTCCAGCTGGAATAGGCGCGGTCACCGATCACAAGGTCATAGGTCATGGTTATTGTCCTTTCCGGCACATTTAGGCAAAGGTGGGAGGCAAAGGGAAACGATGGATTGTGCGGGTGACAATCACGGCCGGTGATTGATCGTCACGGCCTGCCACGGCCCTTCGGCGCGGGTCAGCGCCGTGACGGACAAGGGGTCGATCCGGTGCGACAGGGCCTGTGGCGCCGGGATGGCAAGCAGGCGCTGCACCTGGGTGAGGATGATCCCCATGTGCGCGACGAGGATGAGGTCACGGCCGGGATGCGCCCGGATCAGACCGTCAAGCGCCGTGGTCGCGCGCGCCGCGGCCCCGTTCCAGCTTTCGCCGTCCGGAGCCTGATGGTCGCCGGGATCCTCCCAGAAGGCGCGCGACAGGTCGGGGTCTCGGGCGGCGATGTCGGTCCAATGCAGCCCGTCCCAAGCCCCGAAGTCGATTTCGCGGAAGGCCGGGTCCGAGGCCAGCCGGGTGCGGTCGGTCGACAGGGCGTCGGCGGTCGCGGCGGCACGGACAAGATCGGACGAGATCAGGATCGCGGCCGCGGGGAGGAAGGCGTCAAGCCGGCCAAGGGCAGCGGTGTCCGAAAGGTCGGCCGGAATGTCGCGCCAGCCAGTCATCGCCCTGGCATGGGTCGGGCCGTGACGGACAAGAAAGAGGCGGGTCATGGCAGGTCCGGCACCTGACCCTTGAGCGCCAGCGGCAGGCCGGCCATCACGGTGACGACCAGCGAAGCGGCGGCGGCGAGGCGCTGGTTCAGCCGGCCCTGTTCATCGCGAAACCGCCGGGCCAGCGCGTTTTCCGGAACGATCCCCCAGCCGGTTTCGTTGGACACGACCACGACCGGAGCCGCGCAAGCCGCGAGGGCGGCCAGAAGGGTCGTGGCTTCGGCCGCGATGTCGTGGTCGGCCAGAAGGTGGTTGGTCAGCCACAGGGTGGCGCAGTCGATCAGCACGGCCTGGTCCGGCGGCACCTGGGCCAGGGCGGCGGAAAGGTCCAGCGGGGCTTCGACGGTCATCCAGCCGCTGCCCCGGTCCGTGCGGTGCTGGGCGATGCGGGTGCGCATCTCGTCATCCCAGGCCTCGGCGGTGGCGATGTAGCGGCGCGGGCGGCCTGATCCGGTGACCAGCCGCTCGGCGAAGGCGGATTTCCCGGAGCGGGCGCCGCCGATGACCAGGGTTAGGGCGGGAAGTGATCCGGTCAAGCTGGGGCCTCGTAAAATGTTCAATCAGCCGGCGAGAGCGCCGCAGTCAGCCGATACCGGAGGTCATCATGGCACTTGACGGATATTCTGACCAGACGATGTCGCGGAAGGCGATGCGCGCCGAGCTTCTGGATGCCGAAACCGAAGTGCGGCTGGCGCGGGCCTGGCGCGACCATCGGGATGAGCAGGCGCTGCACCGGCTGATCACCGCCTACATGCGGCTGGCGATCAGCATGGCGGCGAAGTTCCGCCGTTATGGCGCGCCAATGAACGATCTGATCCAGGAAGCAAGCCTTGGTCTGATGAAGGCGGCGGACAAGTTCGACCCCGAACGTGGCGTGCGGTTTTCGACCTATGCGGTCTGGTGGATCAAGGCGTCGATTCAGGACTATGTGATGCGGAACTGGTCGATGGTTCGCACCGGGTCCACCTCCAGCCAGAAGGCGCTGTTCTTCAACCTGCGCCGGGTGCAGGCCAAGCTGGAGCGCGAGGCGTCGCAGCGAGGCGAAAGCCTGGACCAGCACCAGTTGCGCCAGATGGTGGCCGCCGAGGTGGGCGTGCCGGTGCATGATGTCGAGATGATGGAAGGGCGGCTTTCCGGCTCGGACTATTCACTAAACGCCACGCAGTCGTCGGACGAGGATGGCCGCGAATGGATCGATGCGCTGGAGGATGACGGCGTGCAGGCCGCAGAAGCCGTCGAGGGCGCGCATGACACCAGCCGCTTGCGCGACTGGCTGGTGAAGGCGATGCAGGAGCTGAACTCGCGCGAACGCTACATCGTGGCCGAGCGCAAGCTGCGCGAGCAGGGCCGGACGCTGGAATCGCTGGGCGAGGAACTGGGCCTGTCGAAAGAGCGTGTGCGTCAGCTTGAGGCGGCGGCCTTCGCCAAGATGCGCCGCAGCCTGGAAGGGCAGTCGTGCGAGGTTCGCCACTTTCTGATGTGACCCGCAGCCTGTGCCGGGGTGCCTCCGGCGGGGATATTTGTGCAAAGATGAACGTCTGTCCGGGTGTTGAGTTTGTCGCGCCCCGCCCCTACCCTGTGCGCAAGCCTGAAGGTGGGGGCCGGTGATGCTGACGGGCAAGCGGATACTTCTGATCATCGGCGGCGGGATCGCGGCCTACAAGGCATTGGAGCTGATCCGCCTGATCCAGAAGGCGGGCGGCACGGTGACGCCAGTGCTGACGCGGGCGGGATCGGAGTTTGTCACGCCGCTTTCCGTCGGGGCCCTTGCGGGGGCGAAGGTCTATCAGGATCTGTTTGATCTGACGGACGAGGCCGAGATGGGGCATATCCAGTTGTCCCGCGCGGCCGATCTTGTGGTTGTGGCCCCGGCCACGGCGGACCTGATGGCCAAGATGGCGGGCGGGCGGGCGGATGACCTTGCCTCGACTCTGCTGCTGGCGACCGACAAGCGGGTGCTGGTCGCTCCGGCGATGAACGTGCGGATGTGGGATCATTCGGCGACACGGCGCAATCTTGCGGTGCTGCGCCGGGATTGCGTGCTGACGGTCGGGCCGGATGACGGCGAGATGGCCTGCGGCGAATACGGGCCGGGCCGGATGGCCGAGCCGGCGGCGATTGTCGCGGCAATCGCCGCGGCGCTGGGCGGCGGTCCACTGGCGGGCAAGCATGTGGTCGTGACGAGCGGGCCGACGCACGAGCCGATCGACCCGGTGCGCTACATCGCCAACCGGTCCTCGGGCGCGCAAGGGTCGGCGGTGGCGGCGGCGCTGCGCGATCTGGGCGCACGCGTGACCTTTGTCACCGGACCGGCGGTGGTACCCGCGCCTTTTGGCGTTGCGGTCGTCGCGGTGGAAACGGCGGCCGAGATGGCCGCAGCGGTCGCGGTCGCGCTGCCGGCGGATGCCGCGGTCATGGCGGCGGCGGTCGCGGATTGGCGGGTGGTCAACGCCAGCGGCCAGAAGCTGAAGAAGGACGGGTCGGGACAGCCTCCGGCGCTGACCTTCGCCGAGAACCCGGACATTCTGGCAAACCTGTCCAAGGGCAAGATGCGGCCAAGACTGGTGGTGGGTTTTGCCGCCGAGACGGTCGACGTTGTGGCCCATGCGACGGCCAAGCGGCTGCGCAAGGGCTGTGACTGGATCGTGGCGAATGACGTGTCGCCGGAAACCGGGATCATGGGCGGGACCGAGAATGCGGTGACCCTGATCACGGACGCTGGTGCGGAGGCCTGGCCAAGGATGGGCAAGGAAGAAGTGGCGCGGAAACTGGCGGCAAGGATTGCCGAGGCTTTGACGGGTTGACGGGTCGAAGCCTCCGGCGGGGATATTTGAGGACGAAGAATGGCGGATGAGCTGCGCCCCATCGTAAGCGTTTTCCGGGAGGACTGGGCCGACCGGTCGCTGCCCTTGCCCGCCTACCAGACGGCGGGGGCGGCGGGGGCCGACCTTTGTGCGAATTTCCCGGTCGAGGCGCGCGAGGCCGGATTGACCCTGCACCCGATGGGACGGGCGATCTGCCCCACCGGCCTGCGCGTGGCGATCCCTGACGGTTATGAGATGCAGGTCCGGCCGCGGTCGGGTCTGGCGTCGAAGCACGGCATCACCTTGCCGAACACTCCCGGCACGATCGACAGCGACTATCGGGGTCCGCTGGGGGTGTCGCTGATCAACCTTGGGACCGAGCCCTACACCATCCGCCATGGCGACCGGGTGGCGCAGGTGGTGGTGGCTCCGGTGGTGCAGGCCGGCTTTCGGGTGGTCGAGGCGCTGGATGACACCGCGCGCGGGACCGGGGGCTTCGGGTCCACCGGCTTTGGGTCGGCGCCGATGACACCCGAGCGGTCCTGAGCCCGGCGATGCTGACCCTGCTCAGCCAGTTCGGGATCCTTGGGTTTGCCGTGATCGGGATCATCGGCTGGAACCGGAACTGGCCCCGGGCCAGGACCTATGCCGGGCTGGCGATCTGGTGGGTGGTCATGGTGGCGGTGGCGCTGGGGCAGCCCCGGCCCGAGGAGGCCGATGGCTACCTGAAGTTCTGGATTGCCGTCGGCCTGATCGGACTTCTGGCGACAACCTATGGTGAAGGCGTGCGCGCCTTGCGTCTGCGCCGGAAGATCGAGCCCTCTCCCCAGCCCCGCACCGGCCCCTTCCGCGAGGCCGAACTGGAGCGCTATTCCCGCCACATCCTGCTGCGTGAGATCGGCGGGCCGGGACAGAAGCGCCTGAAGACCGCGCGGGTGCTGGTTGTCGGTGCCGGGGGATTGGGATCGCCTGCGCTGCTGTATCTGGCCGGGGCGGGCGTGGGCACGATCGGAGTGATTGACGCGGACGTGGTCGAGGGGTCGAACCTGCAACGGCAGGTGATCCACACCGACCAGCGCATCGGGATGCCCAAGGTGTTCTCGGCCGAAGTCGCGATGCGGGCGCTCAATCCCTTCATCGAGGTCCAGCCCTACAACCGGACGCTTGACGAGGCGAATGCCGCGGGGCTTCTGGCCGACTACGACCTGGTTCTGGACGGCACCGACGATTTCGACACGCGCTACCAGGTGAACCGGGCCTGCGTGGCGGCGGGTGTGCCGCTGATCTCGGGCGCGTTGACGCAGTGGGAGGGGCAGCTTGGCCTCTATGACCCGAAGCGGGGCGGGCCCTGTTATGCCTGCGTCTTCCCGGTGCGGCCCGCGGCCGGTCTGGTGCCGACCTGCGCCGAAGCCGGAGTGGCGGCCCCGTTGCCCGGGGTCATCGGCGCAATGATGGCAATGGAAGCCGTGAAACACCTGACCGAAGCGGGCGAGACGTTGCGCGGGCGGCTGATGATCTACGACTCCCTGTATGTGGAAACGCGGGTCATTGCAGTGAAGCGCGATCCCGGCTGTCGGGTCTGCGGCGCAGGCCCGGGCAAAGGCGTGTCCGACTAAGCGGGAGTCCGGTTCCGTCCCGGGCCGCGCAACCTTGCAGACAACAAGGCAAGCGTGATCCTTCCCGCTGCATCAGACAGGCCGCGGGAATTCCTGAGCAGGTCCGGTCCCGTCCTGCAAGCAGCGAAGGCGGCAATGTGGCGGCGGCCAAAGAATGTTCGGCGACGCTGGGGCGACGGGCGCAGAAAACCCTTCGCAGGGGGGGTCACCGCAGGCCGATGTCGGCCAGCGCCCGGGCCAGCTCGGGGGGCAGGGGATCGTCTTTCGCTCGGGCTAGGGGAAGATCGCGGGGCGCGTCATTCGGATCAAGGTAGCGCCAGCCCTGGAACGGGCGGCGAGGGGCGGGCTCGGTGCGGATGATTGCGGCCTCCAGGATGAGGGCGCAACGCGGGATACCGTCGCCCAGGTTCACCTCTTGCAGGTCGAGGACCCGCTGACGGCACAGGATGACGCCCTTAATTACCCAGTAAAGCGAGCCGCCCTCAAGGATTTCGGCCTCGCGTTTCGGCCACATGCGGGTGACGTGGATCGCCTGACCGGGGGGCCAGTGGGGGCGCTGGCTGATCTGCCAGGCCTCGTGGTCCTCGATCGAGTCCGAGCCGACGGAAAGTTTCAGGATGTTGATCATCGCGCGAAGATAGCGGGGGGCGGGGGGAGTGCAAGCTTGTGCTCAGGGACGCCAGAAGGGGCGGGTTGCTTCGGCCCGGGCTTCGGCCTCGGTCAGGCCGATGTCAGCGATCTGGTGGCGCGCGCTCTCCAGCATCTGCCGCAGGTCGTGGCGGCAGGCGGCGCGCTGGCGCCAGAGGGTGAGGAGGGCGAGGGGGTTGGGCATTGCGCGGGCTTGTGTGGTGGATCAATGGCAGTCTGCCAGACCGGGGTGTGACTTTCTGTCGACGGATGGAATAATATCGTCGAGAATTCGTCGCCTGGGGGCAGGGCAATGGCAAGGCGGCCCCGATTTCTGGGCGAGACGGTCCCGTCGCGGTCGGGGGAAAGCAACGGCTGGCATGACCATGACTTCGGGCAGCTGATCCTTGCGGCGCGGGGGTCGATGCAGGTGGGAACCACGCGGCATGTGCTTTTGCTCAGCCCGGCGATGGTGCTGTGGGTGCCGCCGGATGCGCAGCATTGGATGCGGACCAGCCGCGACAATGAGATGCTTCATGTCGACGTGAACCGGGCTGAAGCGGCGGCGCTGGGGCAGGAATGCCGGGTGATGGCGGTCAGCCCGCTGCTGGCAGCAGTCATGCGGGCGACGCTGCCCGAGGCCGGGGCGGTGCGTGACCGGGGGCATCGCGAGACCCTGCACGACCTACTGCGTGCCGAGCTTCAGGCAGCAAAAGACGTGCCACTGTCGGTCATCCTGCCCGGGGACCGGCGGATCAGGCCGCTGGCCGAGCGGGCGCTGGAGGAACCGGGGGCTGTGCCCTCGGTGGAGGACTGGGTGCAGGGCGTGGCAGCGAGCCGCAAGACAGTGGAGCGGCTTTTCATCGCCGAGACTGGCATGACGCCGTTGCGCTGGTTGCGGCAGGCACGGGCGATGCGGGCGGTGACCGAGCTTGCGGCGGGCGAGAAAGTCGTCACGGTCGCGTTGAACGCGGGCTACAGCTCACCCAGTGCCTTTGCCTACATGTTTCGGCAGACGCTGGGTCTGAGCCCAAGCCATTTCTTTCCGGAGCCTGGGTCCGGGGTCCGGTCATCCTGACGCAACTTCGGGCCGGGAAGCGTGATCCCCAGCGTTGACCGGGGGTGCCGGGGGGCGTATCTTGGGTGTTTCGCCCTGCCCCACCACAAGCCGAAGGAATCATCGCCCCATGTCGCGATTCGACACGCCCATCGCAGAACAGATCTGGGACATGAAATACCGCTTCAAGGCAGCGGACGGGACGCCCATCGACGGCACGGTCGAAGACAGCTGGCGCCGGATTGCGAAGGCCCTGGCCGAGGTCGAGGCGGACCCGGCCAGATGGGAGGCCGAGTTCTACGATGCGCTGGACGGGTTCAAGTTTCTCCCCGCCGGCCGGATTACAGCGGGGGCGGGGACGGGGCGGGCGGTCACGCTGTTCAACTGCTTTGTCATGGGCACGATCCCGGACACGATGGCGGGGATCTTTACCGCGCTGAAGGAAGCCGCGCTGACCATGCAGCAGGGCGGCGGGATTGGGTATGACTTCTCCTCCATCCGGCCGAAGGGGGCGGAGGTTAAGGGCGTGGCGGCGGACGCTTCCGGCCCTCTCAGCTTCATGGATGTCTGGGACGCGATGTGCCGCACGATCATGAGCGCCGGCAGCCGCCGGGGCGCGATGATGGCGACGATGCGCTGCGATCACCCCGATATCGAGGCGTTCATCGAAGCGAAGAAAGACCCGGCGCGGTTGCGGATGTTCAACCTGTCGGTCCTTGTGACAGATGCGTTCATGGCCGCGGTCAAGGCGGACGGCCCATGGGACCTGGCCTTCGGCGGCCGTGTTTACCGGACGATGCAGGCGCAGGATCTGTGGGACCGGATCATGCGGTCGACCTTCGATTTCGCCGAACCGGGGGTGATCTTCATCGACCGGATCAATGCGGCGAACAACCTGGGTTATGTCGAGACGATTGCCGCGACGAACCCCTGTGGCGAGCAGCCCTTGCCGCCCTATGGGGCATGTCTCCTCGGGTCGATCAACCTGGCGACGCTGGTCTGGTATCCGTTCGAAGACCGGGCGCATGTCTGCAAGACCGAGCTTGGCAAACTGGTCCACACCGCGGTCCGGATGATGGACAATGTGGTCGATGCCTCGCGGTTTCCCTTGCCGGAGCAGGCGGCGGAAGCGCAGGCAAAGCGGCGGATCGGCCTTGGGGTCACCGGGCTTGCCGATGCGCTTTTGATGTGCGGATTGCGCTACGGGTCTGACGAGGCGGTTGCCGCGACCCAAGACTGGATGCAGACCATCGCGCGCGAGGCCTATCTGGCGTCGGTAGATCTGGCCCGCGAAAAGGGCGCCTTTCCGCTGTTCGAAGCGGAAGGCTTCCTCGCCTCAGGCAACATGATGGCGATGGATGTGGATGTGCGGGAGGCGATCCGCGCCCATGGTATCCGGAATGCGCTTTTGACCTCGGTCGCGCCGACGGGGACGATTTCACTTTATGCGGGGAACGTCTCCAGCGGGATCGAGCCGGTCTTTGCCTATGCCTACACCCGGAAGGTGCTGCAAAAGGATGGCAGCCGGACCGAAGAGGAAGTGGTGGACTACGCGGTGCGGCTGTGGCGCGAGAAGTTCGGCGATGCGCCGCTCCCAGAGCATTTCGTGAACGCCCAGACCCTGCCGCCCCTCGACCATGTGCGGATGCAGGCGGCGGCGCAACGGTGGGTGGATTCGTCGATCTCGAAGACGATCAACTGCCCGGTGGACATCAGTTTCGATGATTTCAAACAGGTCTACATGGCCGCCTGGGATCAGGGCTGCAAGGGCTGCACCACCTACCGGCCGAATGACGTGACCGGGTCGGTGCTGACGGTGTCCGAGAAGTCCGCCTCACCCGCCGCGCAGCCGGTCACCGGGGGCGAGGTGGTGTATCTGTCGGAACCGCTGGACCGGCCAGCCGCCCTGGAGGGGCAGACCTACAAGGTGAAATGGCCGGGATCCGAGCACGCGCTTTACATCACCATCAACGACATTGTCACGGCGGGGCATCGGCGGCCATTCGAAGTGTTCATCAATTCGAAGAACATGGAGCATTTCGCCTGGACGGTGGCGCTGACGCGGATGATCAGCGCGGTGTTCCGGCGTGGCGGGGATATCTCGTTCGTGGTGGAAGAGCTGAAGGCGGTGTTCGATCCGCGCGGCGGGGCCTGGATGGAGGGGCGCTATATTCCGTCCATTCTGGCGGCGATCGGCGGCGTGATCGAGCGGCACCTGATCGATATAGGCTTTATCGAAGGCGTGGGGCTGGGCCTGAAGGCCGACCCCAAGGCAGAGCTCTTGCGGGTAGGCGAGGCCCCGCGCGGGAAGGCGTGTCCGTCCTGCGGCAGCTATGACCTGCGGATGGTGGAGGGGTGTCTGACCTGCGGGTCCTGCGGGCATTCGAAGTGCGGGTGAGGGACGGCTTTTGAATTGAGCGCGTTCCGCGCGAATTCCTTCTGTCTCGCCTTTCGCGCGTGAAGGACGCGCAAAAGGCTCGGCCATCGGGGGCGCTTCGCCCCCCGAACCCCCAGAGAGTATTTGCCAAGGAGCAGGTTCCACGAGGCGGGCATCCGGGGTTGATCGGGCCCTGCAGCGGGGGCTGTTGACTCTGCCGGCACAGCCTCTATAAGCCCGCCAGTCCCGGGGGAAGCTTCGGGGCTTTTCATTGGTGTTGGTGGCTTCCGCAAGGAATGACCTGTCGGTGGGGAAACCCGCAAAGGACAACGCCCTTCGTGACCTTATGAAGGAGATCAGCGGTGACCAAACGCACCTCTGCCAAGTACAAGATCGACCGCCGGATGGGCGAAAACATCTGGGGCCGTCCGAAGTCCCCGGTGAACAAGCGTGAATATGGCCCCGGCCAGCACGGCCAGCGCCGCAAGAACAAGCTTTCCGACTTCGGCACGCAGCTGCGCGCCAAGCAGAAGCTGAAGGGCTACTACGGCGACCTGACCGAAAAGCAGTTCCGCAAGATCTTTGCCGAGGCCGAGCGCGTGCGCGGCGATACCGGCGAGATGCTGGTGGGTCTTCTGGAGCGCCGTCTGGATGCGGTGGTCTACCGCGCCAAGCTGGTGCCGACGATCTACGCCGCACGCCAGTTCGTGAACCATGGCCATGTCATGGTCAACGGAAAGCGCGTCAACATCGCGTCCTACCGCGTGGCGGAAGGCGATCTGGTGGAAGTGCGCCAGAAATCCAAGCAGATGGGCCTGGTTCTGGAAGCTATCGCGCTGACCGAGCGCGACGTGCCGGACTATCTGGAAGTTGACCACAACAAGATGATCGTGAAATTCGTCCGCACTCCGGGCCTGGGAGACGTGCCCTACCCGGTGCAGATGGAACCGAACCTGGTCGTAGAATACTACGCCAAGAACTGACGCCACGCTGCGCTGAGGCGCGCCTTGCGATATATACTGCGGGGGGGCCGCGCCGGAAGGTGCGGCCTTTGCCGTTTCCGACGCGGGAAGGCCGCCGGGGTTGGCGGAAGATCTTGCAAGATTCGGGGCTGATCGCCGCCGAAACCTGCGCTATGTCGAGATCGACCAAGATCGGCAAAAGGTGGATGATGTCTGGCAAGCCAAATCTGGAAAACCGCTTCGAACGGGGCCTTTTCGCCAGCCGCTGGCTGATGGCGCCAATGTATCTGGGTCTGGTCGTGGCTTTGGCGATGATGTCTTTCATCTTCATGCGCGAGCTTTTCTACTATGTCCCCAAGATCCTGGTGATGACCCCTGAACAGACGATCCTGGCCGCGCTGACGCTGATCGACCTGACCCTGGCCGCGAACCTGCTTCTGATCGTGCTCTTTTCCGGCTATGAGAATTTCGTCTCGAAGTTCGATTTCGACGCCGGGGCGGACCGTCCGGAATGGATGGGCAAGGTCGATTTCAGCGGCCTGAAGATGAAGTTGATCGCGTCGATCGTGGCGATCTCGGGGATCCATCTGCTGAAGAAGTTCATGGAGATCCGGGACATCGACTCGGCGGTCGCTTTCGGCCAGACCGAGATGCTCTGGCTGGTGGTGATCCACCTGACCTTCGTCGTCTCGGGCGTGCTGATGGCGTTGATGGACTGGCTGCAATCGCGGTCCTGAATCCCGGGACGCAGGCGGGAAACCGGTGCTGCCGACGGCGTTTCGACCCGCCCGGTCCGGTCCGCGGCCACCGGTCGCTGCGGAAGGCTCTGGTCTTGGCGGTTCGGGGCCGCTAGAAACCGGGCCTGAGTTTCGGGGACAAACATGAGCGACCAGATCCGTCCACAGCCCGGCATCCTTGACATAGCGCTTTACGAGGGCGGCCGCGCGCATGTCGCGGGTGTCGCGAACGTGGTCAAGCTTAGCTCGAACGAGAACCCGTTCGGGCCGTCGGACAGGTCGAAAGAGGCGTTCGGGCGGACGGTCCACAGCCTGCACCGCTATCCGGTCACCGATCACGCCTCGTTGCGCGGGGCGATCGCCGAGGTGCACGGTCTGGAGCCTGCGCGCATCATCTGCGGCGCGGGGTCGGACGAGATCATCACCTTCCTGTGTCAGGCCTATGCCGGACCCAAGGACGAGGTGGTGTTCACCGAACACGGGTTCCTGATGTACCGGATTTCGGCGCTTGCGGTCGGTGCGACGCCGGTCGAGGTGCCGGAGCGGGAACGCACGGCGGATGTCGATGCGATCCTTGCTGCCTGCAACCGGCGCACGCGGCTGGTGTTCCTTGCGAACCCGAACAACCCCACCGGGACGATGGTTTCGGCGGCCGAGGTGGCGCGGCTGGCCGAGGGGTTGCCCGCGCAGGCGATCCTGGTGCTGGACGGGGCCTATGCCGAATACGTCGAGGGCTATGACGGCGGGGCGGCGCTGGTTGACGCCCGCGACAACGTGGTGATGACGCGGACCTTCTCGAAGATCTACGGGCTGGGCGGCTTGCGGATTGGCTGGGGCTATGGGCCGAAACACGTGATCGACGTGCTGAACCGCATCCGGGGGCCGTTCAACCTGTCGACCACACAGCAAGAGGTTGCCGAGGCCGCGGTGCGCGATCAGGAGTTCCTGGTGAAATGCCGGGCCGAAAACGCGCGGATGCGGACCTGGCTGGCTGGCGCTCTGGCCGAGCTTGGCGTGCCGTCCGACACCTCGATGGCGAATTTCATCCTGGCCCGTTTTGCCAGCCGGGACGAGGCCGAAGCCTGCGATGCCTTCCTGCAGGCGCAGGGCCTGATCGTGCGGCGCGTGGCGGGCTACAAGCTGCCGCATTGCCTGCGAATCACGATCGGGGACGAATCTTCGTGCCGGCAGGTCGCGCATGCGGTGGCGCAGTTCAAGGGGGTCAAGTGACCGGTCGGGTGATCTATCCACGGGTGGCTCTTGTCGGCCTTGGCCTGATCGCCTCGTCGATGGCGCATGCGATGCGGGCGGAAGGGCTGGCGGGTGAGATCGTCGGGCATGCGAAATCGGCCGAGACGCGGGCCGTGGCGCAGGCGCTGTTCTGCGACCGGGTGACCGAGACCGCGGCCGAGGCGGTCGCCGGCGCGGATCTGGTGGTGCTCGCGGTGCCGGTCGGTGCTATGGCGGCCATCGCCGCCGAGATCGGGCCGCATCTGAAGCCGGGGGCGGTGATCACCGATGTCGGGTCGGTCAAGCAGGCGGTGGTCGATGCCGTGGTGCCGCACCTGCCGGCAGGGGTGCAGTTCATCCCCGGCCACCCGCTGGCCGGAACCGAATACTCCGGCCCCCGTTCGGGCTTTGCGACGCTGTTTCAGAACCGCTGGTGGCTCTTGACCCCGCTGGACGGCACCGACCCGGCCGAGATCGCCCGCCTGCGCCGCCTGCTGGAGGCGATGGGCGCGAATGTCGACGAGATGGACGTCGCACGGCATGATCTGGTGCTGGCCGTGGTCAGCCACACGCCGCACCTGATCGCCTATACGATGGTGGGCGTGGCCGACCATATGCGTCGGGTGTCGCAGTCCGAGGTCGTGAAGTATTCCGCCAGCGGCTTTCGCGATTTCACCCGGATCGCCGCCAGCGACCCGACGATGTGGCGCGACGTGTTCCTGACCAACAAGGATGCCGTGCTCGACATCCTCGGCCGCTTTACCGAAGAGCTTTTCACCCTGCAACGCGCGATCCGCATGGGCGACGGCGACCATCTGCACGCCTATTTCACCCGCACCCGCGAGATTCGCCGCGGCATCATCGAAGCCGGACAGGACACTGCCGCGCCGGACTTTGGCCGGGCGCCGGCGCAGACGAAAGAGGGCTGAGGCCGTGGTCCGGGCCATGGTCATCGTGTTGTGCCTGGCTGCGAACGCGTCCCTTGCGCAAGAGATCGACCGGTCGCCCAGACCGTTGGCCAACCCGAACCGGACCGGCGGGGCCGCCATCGCGGCATCGGAAACACCCGAACTGGCAGCCCCCGAACCCGCAAATCCCGAACCCGCAAATCCCGAACCCGCAAGCCCCGAACCCGCAAATCCCGAACTGGCCGCAACCGTCCCGCAGCCGGACGTGGCGGTCAGCGCCGAAGGTTTGCCTGCGGACGTTCCGCGCCCGAAACCCCGCCCTACCTCGCTAAGCAAGGGGATCGCCGTCACGGACGCGCCAGCGACCGACCCCTCTGCCGTGGCCAAGGACGCCGCAACCCCGGACGGCGCGCTTGCAAGTTCGCTGCGCCCCGCGCGCAGGCCGAAGGCGCTGGCCGAACGGATCGCGGCGTTGAAGGCGACATCGAATGCGCCGGGGCTTGATCTGTCCTCGGACCCAAAGGGGGACGAGGTCGACCTTGCGGCCGCCCCGCCCCCGACGGCCAAGGAAAAGCGCAAGAAGAAGCGTGAGGCGGCCTCGATGCAGGGCGCGGTCTGCGGAGTTGCGGCGATCAAGGGCGAAGAGATCAAGCGGATTTCGTCGAAGGTGAAGGGCTGCGGGGTCGAGGATCCGGTCAGGGTCACCTCGGTTTCCGGGGTGCGGCTTAGTCAGGCTGCGACCGTCGATTGCAGCATTGCCGTGGCGCTGAACCAGTGGGTGGACGAGGTGGCGCAACCCGCCTTCGACGGCAAGCTGGTCGAATTGCAGGTGGCGGCACATTACATCTGCCGCAGCCGCAACAACCTCAAGGGCGCGCGGATCAGCGAACACGGCAAGGGGCGGGCGGTCGACATTTCAGCCTTCGTGCTGTCGAACGGCAAGGTGCTGACGGTGCTGGGCAATTACAACAAGCTTCTGCGCCGGATCTACAAGGCGGGCTGCGGCTACTTTCAGACGACGCTGGGGCCCGGATCGGACGGGTATCACGAGAACCACTTTCATTTCGACACCTCGGCCCGCAGCGGCGGGGCTTACTGCCGCTGACGCGGCCTGCGGGGGCCGGTCCGGGGCACTCATCAAGCCCTTGCGGGCTTTCTTCGTTGGACCAAAGCGAAGAAAGCCCGCAAGGGCTTGATAAGCGGTTCCTGAAGACAAGGGGTTTCAGCCGGTCGGCGGCATCAACACCGGGGCCGGGCCAAGCGGCAGGGGCCCCATCGACATCCATCCGTCTTTCATCACCAGCGGCAGCTTCAGCACCTCGGCGTCACCGGTCTGCCGGGCCAGACCGTCCAGCATCGTCTCGACCGTCCGCGCAAGCTCTGGCTTGACCGCGCCCGAAGCGACCAGAACCGGCATCACCTTGCGCCAGTTCGTCACGGAAAAGGCGATCCGGCCCGCCGCATAGCCCTGATCGTCGGGTGCGATGCTGCCGGTGGCGGTCAGCAACACGTCGCCCCAGGTGACCAGCGCATCGGTCAGGTCGACGGCTGCCAGCCGGGGCGAGGTGTCACCGGCGTGCCGGTCAAGCGCCGCGCTCAGCGTTGCCGTGGCGCGCAGCCGGATCTCTGCGAGGACTGGCGGCAGGTCACCCCCCGCGACCAGTCGCTGCAAAAGTGCCGGATCGGGGGCAAGCCCGGCGATGTCGACGGCGATGTCATAGGCATTCGCCTTGCCCGCCGCCGCGCCCAGCGACAACACGGCCTTGTCAGCCCCGGTGGTCCAGCCTTGGGACGAGGTGGCCGAAATGGCCCCGCTCTCGGCAATCGCCATCGCCAGCGGCAGATCGCTGGACGGACGCGCACGAACACTGGCACGCAAGCCTTCGGAGGTTACGGTGATCTTCTGGTCCGGCAGCGTCACGACCTGCGTTGGCGGCAAGGCGGCAATGAGGTGCCAGGGCTTCCATGTCATCGCAAAGACCTGCGCGAAGGGCGCCTCCCAGCCGATGCCGGACGCGGGGTCGGCTATGGTAATGCCCTCGGCGGACAGATCGAAGCGGTTGGGAAAGCCGGCCACGGTCAGCGCGGTCTTTTTCGCCGTCACCCCGCGCGCGGCTTGCGCTGCGAACCAGCTTTCGGCAGCGCTGCGGATCAGGGCAGAGCCTGCGAACCAGTAGCCCGACCACAGCACCGTGACCAGGACCAGAAGGAACATGAGCTTGCGCATGGGTTGGCCCTTTTCATTGCCCTGTCCCCGTTGTCTACAAGGCCGAAAGCGCGAGGGCCAGCCGTGGACGGATCACTTTGGGTTTTCGGATACGGGTCCCTGATCTGGGATCCGGGCTTTCCGATCGCCGAACAGCGGATCGGCCGGGTTCAGGGCTGGCACCGCAGTTTCTGCATGCGGTCGATCCACCATCGCGGCACGGTCGATGCCCCGGGTCTGGTTCTTGCGCTGGACCGGGCCGACCGGGCCTCTTGCACAGGCGTTGCGTTCCGGGTGGCAGAGGGCGCAGAGGCGGCGACGGTCGAGGCCCTGCGCGCGCGTGAGTTGATCTCGTCGGCCTATCTGGAGACGCGGCTTCGGGTCGAGACCCCGGCGGGCGGGCTGGAGGCGCTGGCCTTCGTGATCGACCCGGACCACGCGCAATATTGCGGCGGGCTGGCGCTGGAGGACCAGGCGCGGATCATCGCGGGCGCCAGCGGCGGGCGGGGGCCGAACCGGGATTACCTTTGGTCCACCGCCGCCCATCTGGCCGGGCTTGGCATCGCCGACCCCGACCTGGAATGGCTGGCCGACAGGGTGCGCCGGCTGACCTGAGCTTTTGCTTGGCAGGCGCTGCTGGCCTGCTAGTCTGGCCCGAGGGCAGAATGAGAAGGGCAGGCATGTCCCAGACGGAACAACGGGCGGAACGGCGGGCGGCACCGGTGGCGACAACCTTCAGCCAGCCCATTCGCGCAATCAGCACGATGCTACTGGTCTGCCTCATGGTCGGGACCGGCGCTTGGGCGATCCACGGCGAGGTCATCGAGATCCTGCGCTCCAGCATGGTCCTGAACGCGCTGATCGGATTTGTGTTTGCTGTCGGGGTCGTCACCTGCTTCTGGCAGGTCTGGATCCTGGCGCAGTCGGTGTTCTGGATCGAGAATTTCGTGCGCGGCACACCGGGCACCGAAGACAACGCACCGCCCCGACTGCTGGCCCCTCTGGCGGCGCTTCTGCGG
>JANOER010000054.1:0-10233 GCA_031441285.1 Rhodobacterales bacterium | reverse complement strand
CGCCGCATCTGCTCGCTTTCCTGTTCGGGGGGCGAAGCGGGGCTGATTGCCGATCTTGCCGCACCCTGCCGGATCGATTTTCCGCCGGTGCCGCAAGCCACGCATGACCGCCTTTTCGCCGTGCTGGGTGAGATTCCCACGATCTCCAACCCCTTGGATTACCACACTTTCATCTGGGGTGATGGCCCGAAGACCACCGAGGTTTTCAGCGCCATGCTGGAGGCCTATGATGCGGGCCTTTACATCATCGACACGCCGAGGGCGGACCGCTGCGACCCGTCCAGCTATCAGCCGGCGCTGGACGCAATCGTGGCCGCCCAGAAGGCGACGGGCAAGATCGCCTTTCCGGTCGCCTCGATCGCCGAGAACTTTGGCGAGCCGAGGGTCGCGGCGATGATGGATCAGGGGATCTGCACGCTTCTGGGCCTGGAAACCGCGCTGGCGGCGATCAAGGCGGCACAGACCCCGGCGGGATTGCCGGGCTGGCGGCCTGTCGCGGCGCTGGCCCCGCGCGAGACGCGGTTGCTGTCGGAGGCCGAGGGCAAGGCGCTGCTGGCCGGGGCCGGGGTGGCGGTGCCCCGGTCGGTGACCGCGACGACGATTGCCGAGGTTGCGGGGAAGGTGCGCTTTAGCGCACCCTACGCCCTGAAAGGCCTTGGCTTTGCCCACAAGACCGAAGCGGGGGCGGTTCGGCTGGGACTGACCTCGCTGGACGGTGAGGCCGCGATGCCGGGGGCGACCGGCTACCTGGTCGAAGAGATGGTGACCGGGGCGGTGGCGGAAATCCTGCTGGGTCTGCGCCGCGATCCGGTCTATGGGGCGACGCTGACGCTGGGGATGGGTGGGATCACGGCGGAAGTGCTGGCCGATACGGTGACGCTGGTCCTGCCGGTCACCGAGGCCGAAGTGTGGCAGGCGGCGCGGGGCCTGAGGCTTTGGCCCCTGCTGGATGGCTACCGGGGGCAGGCAAAGGCCGACATGGCGGCGGTGGCCGCGATCGCGGTCAGGCTGGGCGCGCTGCTGCTGGCCGATGACAGCCTTGAAGAAATCGAAATCAACCCGGTCCTCGTGCGCCCGTCCGGTGCCGTGGCCGTGGACGCACTTATCAGGAGGGTGTGATGCCGGACATGGACATGCGGACCGAAGGCCCGATCAAGACCCGGCGCGAGGGGGCGGTTCTGGAGGTCACCCTGGACGCGCCGAAGGCCAATGCGATCAGCCTGAAGACCAGCCGGGTGATGGGGCTGGTGTTCCGCGACTTCCGCGATGATGACTCGTTGAGGGTCTGCATCATTCGCGCGGCGGGGGAGAAGTTCTTCTGCCCCGGCTGGGACCTGAAGGCCGCAGCCGAGGGTGATGCGGTCGATGGCGACTATGGCGTCGGCGGCTTCGCCGGCCTGCAGGAACTGCCGAACCTGAACAAGCCGGTGATCGCCGCCGTGCAGGGCATCTGCTGCGGTGGCGGGCTGGAGCTGGCGTTGTCGGCCGACCTGATCCTGTGTTCCACCAACGCGACCTTCGCCCTGCCGGAAATCCGGGCGGGCACCGTGGCGGATGCCGCCAGCATCAAGCTGCCGAAGCGCATCCCCTATCACGTCGCGATGGACCTGCTGCTGACCGGCCGCTGGTTCGACGCCGAAGAGGCGCATCGATGGGGGATCGTGAAGGAAATCTGCGCGCCCGAGGAGTTGCTGGGCAAGGCCTGGGAGCTGGCCCGGCTTCTGGAATCCGGCCCGCCGCTGGTCTACGCCGCGATCAAGGAGGTGGTGCGCGAGGCGGAAAACATGCGCTTTCAGGATGCACTGAACCGGATTACCAAGCGGCATTTGCCGACGGTGGACAGGCTTTACTCCAGCGAGGACCAGCTTGAAGGGGCGAAAGCCTTTGCCGAAAAGCGCGATCCGGTGTGGAAGGGACGCTAAGGTTTGTGCCGCGGGCGGCCCGGGCTTAGGCCGGGGCCGTCATGCGACGACATGGAAGGTCTTCGCCGCGATCTTCCAGCCGCCGTCGACCCTGACCAGAAGCAGGTGATCGACCAGCCAAAGCTGCGCATACTGCCCGCCCACCGCGACAAAGGCGATGTCGCCGTCGATGCGAGGGCTTTCGACCTGGCAACGCTCAGGCCCGTGCTGACCCACAAGGCCCACCGCTTCGGCGATGAATTCCTCCAGTGTCAGCCAGAGGAAGCGACCCTCGAAATGCCCGGCAATCGGCGCACGGGCGTCGAACAGACCGCGCAGCCGGGCGGCATCGCCGGACACCATGGCCTGATAGTAGTTTTCAGCCAGTATGACGACGGCCGGCGCGTCCGAGGTTTCAGTCATCAAGTTCCCCCGTTGCTGCGCTTTGCGCTGATAGTGCAGCATCCCGGACGATTCGGCGAGAAAGCTTGCCTCTGGCCGGGCCTTGCACGGAGTGCATGCCCGACCCACGACAAGCGCGCTTTCCCAAGGCAGGAGCGACGGGGTAGCCTTGCAGTGAACAACAGCGCGAGGGACCGATGCCCAACCACGACTACACCACCCGCATTGAATGGACCGGCAACCGGGGCGAGGGGACGGCGCATTACAAGGCCTATGACCGGACCTGGGACATCGCAGTGCCGGGGAAAGCGCTGGTCCATTGCTCGAACGATCCGCTTCTGGGGGGTGATCCTTCGAAGATGAACCCGGAGGATCTGCTGCTGAGCGCCCTCTCGGCCTGTCACATGCTGTGGTATCTGCACTATGCCAGCGAGGCGGGGGTCGTGGTGATGTCCTATGCGGACGGCCCTGTGGGCGTGGGCGAGGTCGGGCGCGGCGGAGCGGGACGGTTCGTCAAGGCGACGCTTCGGCCGCATGTGGTGGTGCGCCCGGGGACGGACCTTGCGGCGGCAGAGGCGATCCATCACCGCATTCATGAAGTCTGCTTCGTCGCCCGGTCGGTGAATTTTCCGCTGGACTACGCGCCGACGTTTGCCGTTGAAGCCTCCGGCGGGGATATTTAGGCAGAAAGGAAGTTGCGGGCCTTGGCAGCCTTGGGGCGACATCTCCTGTCGCAAAGCGGACGGTTGCGGTCGGGCCGCGCGGCTAAGGTTTCCAAGTTGCGCGGGGGCGGGAATGGACGAGACTGATTACATCATCGTGGGCGCGGGCAGCGCCGGTTGTGTCGTGGCGGACCGGCTGTCGGCCAGCGGCAAGCACAAGGTCACGGTGCTGGAGGCGGGCGGCACCGACCGGCGCTTTTTCGTCCATCTGCCGCTGGGCTATGGTAAGCTGTTCTACGACCCTGCGGTGAACTGGCTTTACAAGTCCGAACCCGACCCTGGCCTGAACGGCGCGCGGGACCATTGGCCACGGGGCAAGCTGCTGGGCGGGTCGTCCAGCATCAACGCGATGGTCTATATCCGGGGCCACCGGCAGGACTACGAGGATTGGGGCCGCGACAATCCCGGCTGGGGCTGGGAGGATTGTCTGCAGGCCTACAAGGCCATGGAAGACAACGAGGCCGGCACTGATGCCTGGCGCGGGCAGGGCGGCCCGCTGTTCATCTCGGCCAACAAGACCGGATTGCACCCGCTGGTCGGGCACTATCTTGCGGCCTGTGAAGAAGCCGGGCTGGCGACAACCCCGGATTTCAACGGTGCCAGCCAGGAAGGCGCGGGCATCTACCAGATGACGATCAAGGGCGCGCGGCGGAACTCGGCGGCGCGGGCCTTCCTGCGACCGGCGATGCAGCGGTCGAACGTCCGGGTCATCACCCGGGCGCTTGCGACGCGGGTGCTGATCGAGAACGGTCGCGCGGTCGGGGTCGAATACCGGCAGGGCGGCGCAGTCCGCACCCTTCGGGCGCGGGCCGAAGTGATTCTGGCAGGCGGGGCGATCAACTCGCCGCAACTGTTGCAGCTGTCGGGGATCGGGCCGGGGGAGCTGCTGCAATCGCTGGGAATTCCGGTGGTGCTGGACAACCCGAACGTGGGTGACCATCTCAGCGACCATCAGGGCCTGAACTACACCTGGTCGCTGAACGTGCCGACCTACAACGACGAGCTGCGTCCCTGGTGGGGCAAGCTGCGCGCCGGGATGCAGTATTTCCTGTCGGGCGGCGGGCCACTGGCCAAAAGCATCAACCATGCCGGCGGGTTCTTCCGCACGCGGAACGATCTCGACCGGCCGAACATGCAGATCTACATGCAGGCCTTTTCCACCCTTGTCCCGCGCGACGGGGAACGGCCGGTCCTGACCCCCGATCCCTGGTCGGGGATGAGCCTTGGCCTGTCCAACTGCCGCCCGACCAGCCGGGGCCATATCCGGCTGCGAAATGCCAGGCCCGAAGATCACCCGGTGATCACCGCGAATGCCTTTTCGACCAACCATGACGTCGAGGAGATGCTGGCGGCGGTCAAGTTCCTGCGTCATCTGGCGGCCCAGCCGGCGATGGCGCGGCTGATCAAGGAAGAATTGCGGCCCGGGCCGGGGGTGATCAGCGATGACGATCTTATCACCGACCTGCGCAGCCGGTCGGGAACGGTCTATCACCCAAGCTGCACCTGCCGGATGGGTCCGGATGCGTCGGGTTCGGTGGTGGATGCGGGTCTGCGGGTGCACGGGCTGGCGGGGCTGCGGGTGATCGATGCCTCGGCGTTTCCGTCAATCATTGCCGGCAACACCAATGCCCCTGCCATGCTGATGGGCTGGAAGGGCGCCGAAGCGGTGCTGGCCGACGCGCGCTGATCCTTGAGGCGCGGGCCGTCCTCGGGGGCATCGAGCCCCGCTTGGACGGCGCTGCCGGGGATGGACTTGATCAGGGATCGTCGGACGCTGGCCGGGGCCTCCGGCGGGAGTATTTCGAAAAGAGCACCTGCGCAGGGAGCTGCGGCGGCTACTCTCCCCTGGGAAACCGTTTGCGGTCTTCCAGCACGTTCAGGTCCATATGGTTGCGCATGTAGCGTTCCGAGGCGGCGCGCAGTGGCTGGTGGTCCCAGGGGTAGTAGGCCCCGTTGCGCAGCGCCTCATACACCACCCAGCGGCGGGCCTGGCTTTCGCGCACCGCCGCGTCATAGGCCTGCAAATCCCAGCGGGCATCGGCAAGCGCGCGGAAATGGGCAAGGATTTCGGCTGCGCGCGGATCCTCGGCAAGGGTGTGGCGTTCGTTTGGATCGCTTGCCAGATCGTAGAGCAGGTCGGGATCCGCCGGGCAGCGGATGTATTTCCAGGCGCCATCTCGCAGGGCGACCATCGGAGTGATCGTGCCTTCGGCGGCGTATTCCATCGCGACGGCCGGGCGGGGGGCGCCGTTTGCAACGGGGATCAGGGTGACGCCGTCCGTCCAGGGGGCGACTTCGTCGATCGAGACGCCAGCAAGGGCGGCAAGCGTGGGCGTGAGGTCGATGGTCGAGACCGGGGTGTCGATGCGGCCGGCGGGCATGTCCGGTGCTGCGATCATCAGCGGGACGCGGGCAGAGCCTTCAAAAAAGGTCATCTTGAACCACAGGCCCCGGTCGCCCAGCATCTCGCCGTGGTCCGACAGGAAAACGATCACCGCCTCTTGCCCGGTGGCGTCAAGCACCGCCAGAAGCTCGCCGATCTTGTCGTCGACGTAGGAGATGTTGGCAAAGTAGCCTTGCCGGGCGCGGCGGATCTGGTCGGGCGAGATGTCGTGGCTGCGCCAATCGCAGGCATCCATCAGCCGGCGGGAATGGGGATCCTGGTCGGCGTAGGGGATCGGTTCCGGCGGCTCCAGTTCCGGGGTGCCTTCGTAGAGGTCCCAGTATTTGCGGCGGGCGACGAAAGGGTCATGCGGGTGGGTGAAGCTGACGGTCAGGCACCAGGGGCGGGCATCCTGGCCGCGGGCAAGGTCGTACAGCTTCTGCACCGCCTGATGGGCCACGTCATCGTCGTATTCCAGCTGGTTGGTGATCTCGGCCACGCCCGCGCCGGTGACCGAGCCAAGGTTGTGATACCACCAGTCGATCCGTTCCCCGGGTTTGCGGTAGTCGGGCGTCCAGCCGAAATCGGCGGGGTAGATGTCGGTGGTCAGGCGTTCCTCGAAGCCGTGCAGCTGGTCGGGTCCGACGAAGTGCATCTTGCCGGACAGCGCCGTCTGATACCCCGCCCGGCGCAAATGGTGGGCGTAGGTCGGGATGTCTGACGCAAACTCGGCAGCGTTGTCGTAGACGCGGGTGCGGCTGGGCAACTGGCCCGACATGAAGCTGGCCCGCGCCGGGGCGCACAGCGGCGAGGCGGTGTAGGCATGGGCGAACCGCGCCGACCGGGCGGCCAGGGCCGCCAGGTTCGGGGCATGCAGGAAATCGGCCGGGCCATCGGGAAAGAGCGTGCCGTTCAGCTGGTCGACCATCAGGATCAGGATGTTCGGTTGTGTCATGCCGGTTCGCTTCCTTGACTGCCGGTTCCCTGAATGGCCCTATCGCGGGGGGCGGTCTGGCCCCCGACCGACCATAGCCGGCCGCAACCGTCACGCCATAGGCCCATGACCCAGCTTCTTGACCTTCCCGACCAGCCGATCCCGATGCCGGATGGCGTGATCCTTTCGGCCCGGTTGTGGCGGCCGGCTTCCGGCGATCCGGTTCCGGTGATCATCGAGATGATCCCCTACCGCAAGCGCGACGGTACGGCGGCCCGGGACGAGGCGATCCACCCGGCGATCGCCGCGCAGGGCTATGCCTGCCTGCGGGTCGATCTACGCGGCACGGGCGACAGCGGCGGCCTTCTGACCGACGAATACACGGTGCAGGAACTTGAGGACGCCTGCGCCGTCATTGCCTGGGCGGCGGCGCAGGACTGGTCAACCGGCGCGGTCGGAATGATGGGCAAAAGCTGGGGAGCGTTCAACGCCCTGCAGGTCGCGGCCCTGAACCCTCCGGCGCTGAGGGCGGTGATCGCGGTCTGCGGAACGGTGGACCGCTTTGCCGATGACATCCATTTCAAGGGCGGCTGCCTGATAGGCGAGAACTTCGCCTGGGCCTCGGTGATGCTGTCCTATTCCTCGCGCCCCGCCGACCCGGCGCTGCGGACCGATTGGCGCGAGGACTGGATGCGCCGCCTGCACGCCAACCCCTGGCTGGCCCCGCGCTGGGCCGGGCATCAGACGCGCGACGCCTACTGGCGGCATGGGTCGGTCTGCGAGGACTGGACGCGGCTGCAGGTGCCGATCCTTGCCTTCGCAGGCTGGGCGGACGGCTACATGAACATGGTCCCCGCCTTGGTCGAGCATGCCCAGGGCCCGGTGCGGGGGATCATCGGGCCCTGGGTCCATCTTTACCCGCATATGGCCATCCCCGGCCCCCGCATCGGGTTTCTGGCCGAGGCGGTGGCCTGGTGGGACTGCTGGCTGAAGGGCCGGGGCGAGGTGGCGACCGGGCTTTCCCGGCATGTCGCACATTCGCACCCGCCGGATGCGTCCGCGCAGCATATCCCCGGCCACTGGATCGGGCCGGGCGGCACGGTCAGCAGGCTCCGGATGACGCTGGGCGCCGAGCTTGCAGGCCAGGTCCCCGCCCGGATCGCATCGCCCCAGCAGCTTGGGCTGGCGACGGGCAAGTATTTCCCGACCGGCGACCATGAGGAAATGGCGGGCGATCAGGCGCCTGACGATGCACTGTCGGTCACTATGGACGGGCCGGTCCTGACCTCCCCGCTGACGCTTGCGGGGGCCGCGACCCTGCGCCTGCGGCTGGCGTCGGATCAGGCGCAGGCCTTCGTTGTCGCCCGGCTGTGCGATGTCGGCCCGGATGGCCGGTCGACCCGTCTGGCGCAGGGCATGCTGAACCTGTGCCACCGGGACAGCCGGACGGACCCGAAGCCGATGCTCCCGGGCGCGGTCGTCGAGGTCGAGATCAGGCTTGACGAGATGGCTTGCCGGCTTGACCCCGGACACCGCCTGCGCCTGGCCTTGTCCACGACCTGCTGGCCGTTGCTCTGGCCCTCGCCCCGGGCCGCTACCCTGACGCTGGAGGCAGGCCAGCTTGACCTGCCGGTCCTGAGCGATGCCTTTGGCTGGACGCCGCCCCTGGCGGACCCCTTGCCTCCGCCCCGCCAGACCTTGACGCGGCCAGGCAGCTGGTCACGCGAGATCACCTCCGATCCGGCCACCGGGCGGGTCACGCTGACCCTTCGCAACGACACCGGCGACACGACCGAGCCGCACGGCCTGACCCACGGCGAGACGGTCGAGGAGCGGTGGGAGATCCTGCCCGATGATCCCCTGTCCGCCCGTGCGACGATCCGCTGGGAACAGCGCCTGTCGCGGGGCGACTGGTCGGTGCGCACGGTCGCCGAGACGGGGATGGCCGGAACCCGGACCCACCTGCGGATGTCCGCAAGGCTAACCGCCTGGGAGGGCGAAACCCAGGTCTTTCAGCAAGATAGCGAGGACGAAGTTCCCCGCCACTGGGTCTGAAACGAAAAGGGCCGCCCGATGGCGACCCCGTCTCAAGCCATCGTAGGGTGCGCTACAGCGCACCACCCGGTCAAAGCTTTTCGATCAGCTCCGGCACGGCGGTGAAAAGGTCGGCGACAAGCCCGTAATCGGCGACCTGGAAGATCGGCGCCTCTTCGTCCTTGTTGATCGCGACGATGACCTTGCTGTCTTTCATGCCCGCAAGATGCTGGATCGCGCCAGAGATGCCGATGGCGACATACAGATCCGGTGCCACGACCTTGCCGGTCTGCCCGACCTGCCAGTCGTTCGGCGCGTAGCCCGAGTCCACCGCGGCACGCGACGCACCAACAGCGGCGTTCAGCTTGTCGGCCAGCTTTTCGATCAGCGCAAAGTCGGCCTGGCTGCCGACACCACGCCCGCCCGACACGACGATCCCGGCCGAGGTCAGTTCCGGACGGTCGCTGGAGGCAACCTTGTCCTCGACCCAGGCCGACATAGTGCCATCGACCGTGGCCGAGACCTTCTCGACCGGTGCCGAGCCGCCCTTGCCCGCCACGTCGAAGGTCGCCGTGCGGATGGTCATCACCTTCGTCGCATCCGACGACTTCACCGTCTGGATCGCGTTTCCGGCATAGATCGGCCGGTCGAAGGTGGCCGCGTCATGCACCGCCAGCACTTCCGAGATCACCATCACGTCCAGCAACGCGGCCACGCGCGGCAGCACCGATTTCGACAGCGCGCCCGAGGCCGCGACGATGTGCTCGTAATCGCCCGCCAACGACACGACCAGCGCGGCGGTGGGCTCGGTCATCCCGTGGCAATAGACGTGGTCATCAGCAAAAAGGACCTTGGCCACGCCCTGAAGCGTCGCGGCCTCGGCTGCGGCGGCGTCGCCGCCCATGCCGGCGACCAGCACGGTGATCGGACCCAGCGATTTCACCGCCGTCAAGGTTTTCGCAACCTGATCGGTGGCAAGGTGCCCGTCATTCACATCGGCAAGAAGAAGAACGGCCATCTTACAGCACCCCCGCTTCGTCTTTGAGTTTCGCAATCAGTTCCGCAACCGAGGCCACCTTGACCCCGGCCTTGCGGCCAGCCGGTTCCACGGTCTTCAGGACCGACAGGCGCGGCGAGACGTCGACGCCATAGTCGGCGGGCGTCTTGGCCGCCAGCGGCTTGGCCTTGGCCTTCATGATGTTCGGCAAGCTGGCATAGCGCGGCTCGTTCAGGCGCAGGTCGACGGTGACGATCGTCGGCAGTTTCACCGTGATCGTCTGCAACCCGCCGTCCACCTCGCGGGTGACACGGGCCATGTCGCCCTCGATCGCCAGTTCCGAAGCGAAGGTTGCCTGGCTCCACCCCAGAAGCGCCGACAGCATTTGCCCGGTCGCGTTCATGTCATTGTCGATCGCCTGCTTGCCGCACAGGACCAGGCCCGGAGCCTCTTCCTTCACCACCGCAGCCAGAAGCTTGGCGACGGCGAGGGGCTCGATGTCGACATGCACGTTGTCCGTCGCCTCGATCAGGATCGCGCGGTCCGCGCCCATCGCCAGCGCGTTGCGCAGCGTCTCCTGGCTTTGCTTGACGCCGATGGACACGACGACAACTTCGGTCGCGATGCCCTTTTCCTTCAGGCGGATCGCCTCTTCGACGGCAATCTCGTCGAAGGGGTTCATCGACATCTTGACGTTCGCAAGGTCCACGCCCGACCCGTCCGCCTTGACGCGCACCTTCACGTTGTAGTCGATCACCCGCTTGACCGGGACAAGCACCTTCATGGCGAACTCCTTCGTATCGCGCCACCGGGGCGCACAAGCTGACGTCCGCCTGTTACCGCAGGGCGGTCAGCCGGAA
>JANOER010000053.1:0-4070 GCA_031441285.1 Rhodobacterales bacterium | reverse complement strand
CGTGAACGAGGCCACCTCGATGACGAAGTTGTTCAACAGCGCCGACCAGGTGGCAAAGCTCAGCGGCATCGCCGCCGCCATGAGGTAGAGAAGCCCCTCTGGCCGCCGCCAGGCAGGCAGGCGGTCGCTCTCGGACAGGGGCATGGGATTGGCCATCCGCACGGCTTAGCCAAATCGCGCGGCATAGGCAAAGCCAAAGCTTGTGCCCGTCACAATCCCGCCCCGGACCTGAGCCGGGGCCTCTGTCAAAGACACGGACGCGCATTTGCGGTAGAGTGAGGCCCCGGATCAAGGCCGGGGAGCAACGGAGGACGGCCCATGTCCGACAAAATCGAGGTCCAGAACGTCGGCCAACCCGGCAAGACCTACCGCGTCGACGCCGCCAAATACTCCGAAATGCGCGCCGCCGTGGAAAAGGTCCTGCCCACCGAGCCGCCCGGCCTCACCCCCGCCCAACTGATCGAGGCCGTGAAACCCCACCTCTCGCAAACCCACTTCCCCGGGGGTGACACCGCCGGCTGGTGGGTCAAATGCGTCCAGCTTGATCTGGAGGCGAAGGGGCTGCTGAAACGCGCGCCGAGGGCTCCCGTGCGGATGTGGAAAGCCTGACCACCCCAGCCCCTCCCCTCCCTTCGCCCGGAATCAAGGCACGCTTGCGTGCCGCCGGGCAGCGCCCGACCGCCCCCTAGGGCGGGCGCTTCTGCACCGTCAGCCTGCAGAACCTCGGTGGGAGGGGTTGAACGATAAAGCGCCCAGAACCGCCGATGCAGCGCCCACCCGGCGGTCAGGCGTGACCCTCAGTGGCGACGGGTTCAAGATAAGCCCTTATTGTCTCACTGACGCCTTGGGGAAGTCCAAGTGGAATTACACTTTTGACCATTTTTATGATCCGCGCTTCATTTCCACAAATCAGGCTTGGATAATTAATCTTGAGTTTTGCAGCACAAGCAAGCAGTGCATTTGTCTCCGGATAAAGCTCTGGATAGTCATCTTCAATGATCTTGGATGGATGAATCCAGGCAGCAATGCGTCGGATCGCGCCTTCTAGGCCTTCTGCTTCTATGTAGCGGTCTGGCGTGCCAAGGTCCCTAAGTGCCTGATAAATGATACCGGGATCGTTCAGTTCTTCAATTAGATCTCTCGCCACCGAAAAACAGACGCCGTTTACGGTCAAAAGAAAGCTGTCGGTATCCCACCCGTTCTTCAGTGCGTACTGGATACCGTCCGTGAGTACACGCGATCGAAGCTCGCGAATCCGGTCGCGGACTATCCGGGTCATTCCGGGGCTAGCTCTAAGGTTTTCGTCGAACAAGGAAGGCATTAGGCCATGATGTATCCGATGTTGAATGGCGCGTCGAGCAATCAATCAGCGCCCATCAATAACGTCCAAGTATAGCACCTAGCTGGCTGCCACCCCCCCCTCACAAAAAACTCTGCGGATCAATATCCACCGCCACCCGCAAATCCCTGGGCACCTTCACCCCCGCCAGCCACTCGGCAATCGCCGCCTGCAAAGGAACCCCCTTCTCCGCCTTCACCAGCAACCTAACCCGGTGCCGCCCCCGCACCCGGGCAATCGGCGCCGGAGCAGGCCCCCAGACCTCCGCCCCGATCCGCTTCAACGGCTCACACCGCCGCGCCAACTCCCCGCCAAAATCGAACACCTGCGCCACGTCGGTGGACGACAGGATGATCCCCGCCATCCGCCCGTAAGGCGGCACCCCGGCGGCCCGGCGTTCGGAAGCCTCGGCTGCCCAGAACGCCTCCTCGTCGCCGCCAAGGATCGCGCGGATCACCGGATGCTCGGGCTGGTGGGTCTGCAACCACGCCTCGCCCTTCCGCTCGGCCGTCCGCCCCGCCCGGCCCGCCACCTGCCGCATCAGCTGGAACGTCCGCTCGGCCGCGCGCAGATCCGACCCTTGCAGCCCAAGGTCGGCATCGATCACGCCCACCAGCGTGAGGAGGGGAAAGTTGTGCCCCTTGGCCACGATCTGCGTGCCGATGATGATGTCCGCCCCACCGGCCGCGATGTCCGCTATTGCCGCCTTCAGCGCCCGGGCGCTGCCGAAAAGGTCCGACGACAGCACCGACAGCCGTGCATTCGGAAACCGCGCCGCGACCTCCTCGGCCAGCCGCTCCACCCCCGGCCCGACCGGAGCCATCCGCCCCTCCACCCCGCACGAAGGACAGGCCAAAGGCACCGGCTTCGTCGCCCCGCACTGATGGCAGACGAGGCGCTTCTGGAACCGGTGCTCCACCATCCGCGCATCGCACTGGTCGCAGCCGACCTGATGCCCGCAGGCCCGGCAGAGGGTGACCGGCGCAAACCCCCGCCGGTTCAGGAACAACAGCGCCTGCTCGCCCCGCGCCACCACCGCATCCACCTTGGCGGCAAGGGTGGGCGAGATCCACTTGTCGCCCGGCAGCCTTTCGCCGCGCATGTCGATCGCCCGCATTTCCGGCATTTCCGCCGCCCCGAAGCGGCTGCCAAGGTCCAGCCGCTGATACTTCCCGGCCTCGACATTGGCCCATGACTCAAGCGATGGCGTGGCCGAGGCCAGCACCACCGGGCAGCCGACAATCGCCGCCCGCAAAACCGCCATGTCCCGCGCGTGATACAGCACCCCCTCCTCCTGCTTGTAGGAGGTGTCGTGCTCTTCATCCACCACCACCAGCCCAAGGTCCTGAAACGGCAGGAACAGGGCCGACCGCGCGCCCACCACCAGCCCCGCGGCACCTTCCGAGACCATCCGCCACAGCCGCCGCCGTTCGGTCATCGTGACGCCGGAATGCCATTCTGCGGGACGCGCCCCGAACCGCGCCTCCACGCGGGTCAGGAACTCTGCGGTCAGCGCGATCTCGGGCAAGAGGACCAGCGCCTGCCGCCCCTGACGCAGACATTCCGCCACCGCCTCAAGGTAGACCTCGGTCTTGCCCGACCCCGTCACCCCCTTCAGCAGCGTCGTCGCGTAGCCCCCCTGCGCCACCATCGAGACCAGCGCATCACCCGCCGCCACCTGCTCGCCTTCCAGCCGCACCCCGCGTCCCGCTTCCAGCCGGGGATAGGGCAGGTCGCGCGGCGCGTCCTCCTCGGCCACCACGCCCAGCTTGACAAGACCCTTCACCACCGAAGCCCCGCAGCCCGCAGCCTCGACCAGCTCGCCCAGCGTCACCGGCAGCCCCCGCACCTCGCGCAGCGCCTCGACCACCCGGTGCCGCGCCTCGGTCAACTGGTTCGGCACCGCCCCCGCCAGCCGGTAGACCCTGCGCACCGACGCGGGCTCCCCCAGCCCCGGGGTCCGTGTCGCCAGCCGAAGCATCGACGGCAGAGGCGTCAGCGTGTAGTCCGCCGCTCGGCCAAGGAACGCGCGCAGTTCCGCCCGCATCGGCCGCGCCTCCAGCACCCGGCCCACCGGCCTGATCTTCGCGGGATCCCAACCCCCGACGCCCGGCCCCCAGACCACGCCCAAGACCCGCCGTGGCCCCAGCGGCACCTCGACGAAATCGCCGTCGCCGCAGCCCCCTTCCGGCGCGCGATAGTCCAGCACCCGGCCCAAAGGTTCGGTTGTCAGCACCCCGACCAGATCTCCCGCCTGATAGACCCGATCCGCCACCCGTCCCGCCTTTCGCTTTCAAGCCGTTTGGGGTAAACCCCGCCCCGAGAGCAGACAACCCCCGCGCGGCGCCCCCCGCAACCGCCGCCGGTCTATTTCCAAGGAGGCCCCCATGAAATTCTTCATCGACACCGCCGACGTCGACGCCATCCGCGAGCTGCACGACCTTGGCATGGTCGACGGCGTGACGACCAACCCCTCGCTGATCCTGAAGTCAGGCCGCGACATCCTTGAGGTCACGAAAGAGATCTGCTCCTTCGTCAAAGGCCCGGTCTCGGCCGAAGTGGTGGCGCTGAACGCCGACGACATGATCGCCGAGGGCCGCAAGCTTGCTGCCATCGCCCCGAACATCGCGGTCAAGGTGCCGCTGACCTGGGACGGCCTGAAGACCTGCAAGGTGCTGTCGGGCGAGGGCTTCATGGTCAACGTCACCCTGTGCTTTTCCGCCAATCAGGC
>JANOER010000052.1:0-14324 GCA_031441285.1 Rhodobacterales bacterium | reverse complement strand
GGGCACGGGCGAGCGCGAGATGGCCTGGATCGCCGACCAGTACGCGCGGATGAACACCACCGACATCAACGCCAAGGCCTGCGTCACCGGCAAGCCGCCGCATGCCGGCGGCATCCAGGGCCGGGTCGAGGCGACGGGGCGCGGCGTGCAGTACGCGCTGCGCGAGTTCTTCCGCCACAAGGAAGACGTGGCCAAGGCGCAGCTTGCCGGCGGGCTTGAAGGCAAGCGGGTGATCGTGCAGGGCCTTGGCAACGTGGGCTACCACGCCGCAAAGTTCCTGACCGAAGAGGACGGCTGCAAGGTCGTGGCGATCATCGAACGCGACGGGGCGCTGCTGGATGACGCCGGGCTGAACGTCGAGGATGTGCGCCAGTGGATGAACCGGCATGACGGGCTGATGGCGGGCTACCCCGGCGCGCGGCACGTGGCGGACGGGGCGGCAGTTCTGGAAGAACCCTGCGACATCCTGATCCCGGCCGCGCTGGAAGGCGTGATCCACTTGGGCAATGCCGACCGGATCAAGGCGCCGCTGATCGTCGAGGCCGCCAACGGCCCCGTGACGTTCGGCGCGGACGAGATCCTGCGCCAGAAGGGTGTGGTGATCATCCCCGACATGTTCGCCAATGCGGGTGGCGTGACGGTCAGCTACTTCGAATGGGTGAAGAACCTGTCCCACATCCGCTTTGGCCGGATGCAGCGCCGTGCCGAGGAGGCCCGGTCGCGGCTGATCGTCGAAGAGCTGGAGCGGCTGTCGTCCGACCAGGGTCTGGGCTGGTCGTTGGCCGAAGGGTTCAAGGAAAAGTTCCTGCAAGGCTCGGATGAACTGGCGCTGGTCCGGTCCGGGCTGGATGACACGATGCGGACCGCCTACCAGGCGATGCGCGAGGTCTGGCATTCGCGCAAGGACGTCGAGGATCTGCGGGTCGCGGCCTACATCGTTTCGATCAGCCGGGTGGCGCAGACCTATCGGTCGAAGGGCTTGTAGGCGGGACTAGTTCGCCTTCTGCGACGATCACGGGATGATGGGGCGGGACCGATGCGCCGGGAGCATGGGTCGAAAGCGCAACCGCATGTCGCGGATTTGCGTTTCAAGCCAGCGCCGAGAGACTGAAGGTAAACCGAATATGAATGTGTAGTTCTCGTCGGGTTTAACTTGGCAGGTGCATAAGCGAAGAAAGTCGAGTCTGAGGATCACCTTGGAAGAACGACTGGCCGGCCTGGTCTGATCTCCGTGAGGGCGACTGGTGATGAAATTTTCCTGCCTGTTGCCTTCGGTGCGGCGCTTTCGGCAGTGCGAGACCGGCGCTGCGACGATCGAGTTTGTGCTTTGGCTGCCGCTCGTGGTGATGATCCTTTTGCTGATCGTCGACGCCAGCATGCTGTTCATGGGCCGCACCCAGGCGATCCGGGTCTTGCAGGATACCAACAGGCTCTATTCGGTAGGTCAGTTCACCGGGAGTTCAGCGGAAAAGCTGACGAAGGCCGAAGCCTATGCGCTGGCCAGGTTGCGGCCGATGTCGGGCAGCGCGACCGCGACAACCACCGAAACCAATCGCGTGGTGCGGACCGAGGCCACTTTGCAGACGGATGAAATTGCCCAGGTCGGCTTTCTGGGGTCGATGATCGACGTCGAGATGGTTGTGGTTGCAGAACACCGGGTGGAGTTTTGAGATGACACGCCACATGCAAGGCGCTCCGGGATTTCTTGCGGACGAAACAGGTTCAATCACCGGCGGCGGACTTGTTCTGATGATCGTGTTCCTGATGGTCGGCGGACTGGCTGTCGATGTGTCAAACGTGATAGCGCAACGCACCCATCTGCAACTGACGGCCGACACGGCCGCCCATTCTGCCCTGTATGTCCGCAGCAGCCAGTTGGTGGCCGACGCCGACGCCGCCAAGGCGGCAGCGGTCTGGATCGCCGAAGAGAACATGCCGGATACAATCTATGGCGACGTGCTGTTCCAGGACGACATCGAGTTTGGCGTCTGGAACGCGGCGTCAAGGACCTTCATCCCCAATCCGGCCTCGCGGACGGCTGTTCGCGCGACGACGCACCGCAACGAAGCCGGCGGGAATGAAGTCGCAACCTTTCTTCTGAAGCTTGCCGGTTTTGACTCGTGGGATGTGAAAACCGATGCGGTTTTCGAAGTCTTCGAGCCGCCTTGCCTGCGCGAGGGCTTCGTGGCCGAAAACATGGTCGATATCCAAAGCAACAACAGCTACTTCAAGGGGTTCTGCCTTCACTCGAACGATGTTGTCGCGCTGAACAGCAACAACTATTTCGAGGCGGGCACCGTGGTTTCCATGCCTGACACGTCCGGCCTTGACTTGCCGCAATCCGGCTACGAATCCAATCTGGGTCTTTCGGAGGCGCTTCGCTATGGCGCGATGCAGATCCGGCTCATCAATGCGCTGGGCGAGGTAAGCACGACCTGGGCCACCGGCAAGACCGAGATGTGGGAGTTCATCCAGCTTGCCGCCCGCGACGGGCAGCTTGGCTATGTTTCCGGGGTCGCGCGCAGCGTGAACATCGTCAATGGAAAACCGGCGGGCATCGCCGGCGATGGCAATGTCGTCGAAGCCTCGAAAGAGCTTCTCGACCGCGACGGCAACTCAAGTCTGCGCCAGAATGCCGTGAACTACGTCTACTGCTCCAGTTCGAGCACGCAGCTTGCGATCAAGACTGCTTTGACGGACGTCGTGGTGATCACCAATTGCCAGGTGCAGTTCGGATCGGGCGGAGCGATTGAAGACGGGATGATCGCGACGCTGCATACCAGCGAATCTTCGATCGGTGGATCGGCGGAGTCCCGTATCGGTATGGTTGACGACTGTGCTGCCGGCGGCGGGGCGCAGCTGATCTCGCTTGGCGGCATGAACTTCGCAGCGGGCGTTTCGATCCATGGCGGGCAGCTTGTCGCGATCAAGGAAATCCAGTTTGCGGCGAACGGCGAGGGTCTCATGGGCACGTCGATCATCTCGGGTGATACGGTTTCGGGAACCTCGAACATGGAAATGGGCCTGTGCGGAAGCGGCATGGAAGGTAATCTGTCGCTCGACTACTTCCGAATGGTCCAGTAGCACCACGGCCGCATTTCGGGGAGCGCAGCGCCGCGGGCGCTGCCCTTTCTGTTTTTATGGCCGTCAGAGGCTGGGCGCGCGCGGGGTGCCGCTGGCGCCGTGCTAATTCTTGACATATCCGGTTGAGGCTGTGCCCCGCCCAAGCTATGCAATCGGACTATGAAGCAAGGCAAAGGGCCTTTCCCGACGGCAGTTGTCGCCGTCGGACATGCGGCTTCGGTCCGGGCGACAATCCTGCCTGACACCTGGGCGCAAAGTGGCGGAGAGTTGGCAGGCATGACCTATTCCGGCCTGAAGGTCATTACCCAGGGGTTCCTTGGCAACAAGGGCTGGAAGCCAGCATGGCGCGACCCTGCACCGAAGGCCGAGTATGACGCGATCATCATCGGCGGTGGCGGGCATGGGCTGGCCACGGCCTACTACCTTGCAAAGACCCATGGGCTGACCAATATCGCCGTGCTGGAGAAGGGCCATCTTGGGTCCGGCAATATCGGGCGAAACACCACGATCGTGCGGGCCAACTACTTTCTGCCCGGCAACAGCGAATTCTACAGTCATTCGCTGAAGCTTTGGGAAGGGCTGGAGGCCGAGCTCAATTACAACGTGATGCATTCGCAGCGCGGGCTGATCAACCTCTTTCATAGCGATGGCCAGCGCGACGCCTTCGTGCGGCGCGGCAACGCGATGATCAACCAGGGCGACGATGCGATCCTGCTGGACCGGGACGGGGTGCGCGAGCATCTGCCCTACCTTGATTTCGAGCAGACGCGGTTCCCGATCTATGGCGGGCTTCTGCATCCTCGCGGCGGGTCGGCGCGGCATGACGCGGTGGCCTGGGGCTATGCGCGCGGGGCCGACCGGCGCGGCGTGGACCTGATCCAGAATTGCGAGGTCACCGGGATCGACTTCGAGAATGGCGTGGTCCGGGGCGTGCAGACCACGCGCGGCGCGATCCGGGCGAAGAAGGTCGGGATCATTGTCGCGGGGCGATCAAGCCAGGTGGCCGCGATGGCGGGGATGCGGTTGCCGATCGAAAGCCACGTGCTGCAGGCCTTCGTGACCGAGGGGCTGAAGCCGGTTGTCAACCATGTCATCAGCTTCGGGATGGGTCACTTCTACATCAGCCAGTCGGACAAGGGCGGGCTGGTCTTTGGCGGCGACCTCGATTTCTACGCCTCCTATGCCTCACGCGGGAACCTGCCGATGGTCGAGCATGTGATGGAAGCTGGCATGACGCTGATGCCGATGATCGGCCGGGCCAAGGTCTTGCGCAGCTGGGGCGGGATCATGGACATGTCGCCGGACGGTAGCCCGATCATCGACAAGACCCACATCGACGGTCTCTTCATCAACTGCGGCTGGAACTACGGGGGCTTCAAGGCGGTGCCGGCATCCGGCTGGTGCATGGCGCATCTGATGGCAACCGGAGAGCCACACGAGGTGGCGCAGAAGTTCCGCCTTGACCGTTTCGCGACCGGGCATCTTCTGGACGAAGAAGGCACCGGCAGCCAGCACAACCTGCATTGAGGGGCGCATGATGATCCAGAGCTTGTGCCCAGCATTGCTGTCCGGTGCCTCCGGCGGGGATATTTTTGCAAAGATGAAATCGGGGGCGGTGATATGCGGCTGACATGCCCGTTGTGCGGCTCGCGGGATCGGCGCGAGTTTTACTACTATGGTGCAGAGGACTATCTGCACCGGCCCGGTGCGGAGGCGGAGCCCGCGGCCTGGGATGCTTACCTCCACTTGCGGGACAACCCGGCGGGGATGGCGCGCGACCTGTGGTATCACGAGGCCGGTTGCGCGCAGTGGCTGCTGGTCACGCGGAACACGGTGACGCATGAGATATCCGGCGTGGAACTGGTGGCGGAGCGCGCGACATGAGGATCGACGGCAAGGGCCTGATCGATCGCACGAAGCCGGTGCGGTTCCGCTTCGACGGCAAGGACTATGCGGGCTACAAGGGCGACACGCTGGCCTCGGCGCTCTTGGCCAATGACGTGCGGCTGGTGGGGCGGTCGTTCAAGTATCACCGGCCTCGGGGGGTTCTGACGGCAGGGTCGGAGGAACCGAACGCGCTGGTCGAGGTGGTGGGCGCGAAGAACCAGACGCCGAACGTCCGCGCCACGGTGCAGGAGGTGTTTGAGGGGCTGGACTGCCGGAGCCAGAACCGGCTGGGGTCGTTGAAATACGACCTGATGGCGGTCAACGACTACCTGTCGCCGTTCCTGTCGGCTGGGTTCTACTACAAGACCTTCATGTGGCCGCGCGCCTTCTGGGAGGGTCTCTACGAGCCGATCATCCGGCGGGCAGCGGGGTTGGGAAGCCTGTCGGGCAAGCATGACGAGGGCATCTACGAGAAGGCCTTCGCCTTTTGCGATGTGCTGGTGATCGGGTCCGGACCGGCGGGGCTGATGGCTGCACTGACGGCGGGGCGGTCGGGGGCGGACGTGATCCTTGCCGAGGAAAGCCACGCGCCGGGCGGGCGGCTTTTGTCGGACAGCGGAACGATCGGCGGAATGCCGGGCGGGGATTGGGCGGCCTTGGTCGTGGCGGAACTGACCGCGATGCCGAACGTGCGGATCATGACGCGGACCACAGTGACCGGGGCCTATGACCACGGCACCTATGGCGCGCTGGAGCGGGTGGGGCTGCACAAGTCCGCCCGCCCGAACCTGCCGCGGGAATGCTTCTGGCGGATCGTGGCCCCGCATGCGGTGCTGGCGGCCGGTGCCCTGGAGCGCCCGGTGGCGTTCGAGGACAATGACCGTCCGGGGATCATGATGGCCTCGGCGGTGCGGACCTACCTCAACCGTTATGGCGTCAGCCCCGGCAAGCGCGTGACCCTGTTTGCCAATACGGATGTGGCGCGGGCGACGGCGCGTGACCTGATCGCGGCCGGCGTGCAGGTGGCGGCGATCATCGACCCTCGGCCAGATGCGTTCAGCGTCGAGGATTGCCCGGTGCATGTGGGCGCCGAAGTCATCGGATCGCGCGGGCGGCTGGGGCTGTCGTCGATCACCGTCCGCAAGGGCGCGGAGACCTTCGAGGTCGAGACCGACTGCCTTGCCATGTCGGGCGGCTGGAACCCGACGATCCACCTGACCTGCCACATGAACGGTCGCCCGCGCTGGGACGAGGATCTTGCGGCCTTCGTGCCGATGGAGGGCGCAGTTCCGGGCCTGGTGGCGGTCGGGGCGGCGAACGGGTCGATGTCCACCCATGGCGCGCTGGCGACGGGCCGGGCGGGCGCGCTGAAGATGGTGGAGGCGCTTGGCCGGAAAGTCGCGGTCGATCTGCCGGAAGCGGAGGATCTGCCCTATGCGCTGAAGGCGCTTTGGGCGGTCGACGGCAAGGGCCGGGCCTGGCTTGACTTTGCCAATGATGTGACGACGAAGGACGTGAAGCTTGCCGCGCAGGAAGGTTTCCGGTCGGTCGAGCACATGAAGCGCTACACCACGCAAGGCATGGCGCCGGATCAGGGGAAATCGTCGAACGTGGCCGCACTGGCGGTGCTGGCCGACGCGACCGGGCGGGCGATCCCCGAGACCGGGACCACGACGTTCCGGCCGCCCTATGTGCCGGTGTCGATCGCGGCTCTTGGTGCGGGCGGGCGGGCGACGGGCTTCGCGCCGCAGCGATTCCTGACCAGCGATCAGGCCAGCCGCGACCGGGGCGCGCCGATGATCGAGGCGGGTCTGTGGTATCGGCCGTCCTATTTCCCCAAACCGGGGGAAACGACGCTGCGCGAGTCCTGCGACCGAGAGGTCACCATGGTCCGCCAATCGGTCGGCATCGCCGATGTCTCGACCCTGGGCAAGATCGACATTCAGGGGCGCGACGCGGGGCGGTTCCTCGACTTTGTCTATACCAACACCTTCCGCACCTTGCCGGTCGGGCGGGTGCGCTATGGGCTGATGCTGCGCGAGGATGGGCTGGTGCTGGACGATGGCACCTCAGCCCGACTGGGCGACGCGCATTACCTGATGACCACGACCACGGCCGCAGCCGGGCTGGTGATGCGGCATCTGGACTTCGTGCATCAGGCGTTCTGCGCCGACTGGCAGGTGCGGTTCATCAGCGTCACGGAAAGCTGGGCGCAGTTTGCGGTCGCGGGTCCGAAGGCGCGGGCGCTGGTGAATTCCTTCCTGGAAACCCCGGTGGACCTGCCCTTCATGGGGGTGGCTCCGGTCAGGATCGGCGGCGTTGACAGCCGGCTTTTCCGGATCAGCTTTTCCGGCGAGGAAGGCTACGAGATCGCCGTGCCGACCCGCTATGGCGAGGCGTTGTTCCGTGACCTTCTGGCCCGGGCCGAGACGATGGGCGGCGGACCCTACGGGATGGAGGCGCTGAACATCCTGCGGATCGAAAAGGGCTTCATCACCCATTCCGAAATCCATGGCCGGGTCACCGCGCATGACATCGGCATGGAAAAGATGGTCAGCGCCAGGAAAGACTGCATCGGCAAGGCCGCCGCCACGCGGCCCGGTCTTTGGGGACCGGACCGCGAACAGCTGGTCGGCCTGAAGGCCGCCGAGCCGATCAGCGCCGGGGCGCATCTTTTCGTGCCGGGGACGGAAGTGCACCGCGAGACCGACCAGGGCTATGTCACCTCGGTCGGCTGGTCGCCGACGCTGAACGCATGGCTTGGGCTTGGCTTCCTGAAGGACGGTCGGGCTCGGCTGGGTGAGCGGGTGCGGCTGGTCGATCACCTGCGCCAGATCGACGTGATCTGCGAGGTCTGCAACCCGGTGTTCCATGACCCGGAAGGAGAAAAGCTTCGTGCCTGACCTGATCGCGAAATCGCCCTTTGAGGGGCATGCGCCGCTGACCGTCGGCGGCGTGACGCTGGCCGAGGTTGGTGTCGGTCCGATCACCTCGATTGCGACCTTGCGTGACGGGGCGAAAGCGGTGGCCAAGGGGCTTAGGGCGCTGGGCCTGACCTTTCCGGTCCCGAACAGCTTTGCCGAGGTCAAAGGCGCGCGCATTGTCTGGACCGGGCGTGACCAGGCCTTCCTGATCGGCGTCGCCGCCCCGGACTTGACGGGGGCCGCGCTGACCGACCAGTCGGATGGCTGGGCCGTGCTGGGCCTGCGCGGTTCGGGCGCGGTGGACACGCTGGCGCGGCTGGTGCCGCTGGACCTGCGGTTGCCGGCCTTCCCGGTCGGCCGGGCGGCCAGAACCCAGGTCAACCACATGAACGCGATCCTCCTGCGAACCGGAGACTACGACTTCGAGGTCATGGTCTTCCGGTCGATGGCGCAGACGGCCTGGCATGAAGTTGCGGCGGCAATGCAGGTGCTGGCCGCGCGGTCAGGGCGGTAATTCCTCGGCGGAATGTCGCGAGGCCGGGAAATTGTCACTGGCGCGTCACCAAACGCAGGCTTACATCTTTCCTGAACATCAGTTTCAGGAAAGATGCATGATGGCCCCCGACGGTCAGATCCTCGCCCCCAATGTCCACGATGCCGAACCGATCCCCGAAGCCGCGCGGGCCGAAATTGACCGGCTGTTGGCCTCAGGCGATCTGTTCCGCTACACCGCGCCTGCCGATGCGCCCGTTGCCTTGCTGGAGCAGGAGTTCGCGGCGCTTCTGGGCGCACGATATGCGCTGGCCGTGTCGTCCTGTTCGGCCGCCCTGTTCCTTGCGCTGAAGGCGCTGGACCTGCCGAAGGGTGCACCTGTGCTGATCCCGGCCTTCACCTTCGCGGCCGTGCCCTCGGCGGTGGTGCATGCCGAATGCGTTCCGGTGCTGGTTGAAGTGGGCGAGAACTTCCGCGTCGACATGGCCGATTTCGCGGCAAAGCTGCCCGGTGCGGCGGCGGTGATGATCAGCCACATGCGCGGGCATACCTCGGACATGGACGCGATAATGGCGCTGTGCGACGCGGCGGGCGTGCCGGTGATCGAAGATGCGGCGCACAGCCTTGGCACGGTCTGGAACGGGCGGCAGATCGGGACGATCGGGCGGGTCGGCTGTTTCAGCTTCCAGTCCTACAAGATGGTGAATGCCGGCGAAGGCGGGATCATGGTGACCGACGATCCCGAGATTGCGGCCAGGGCGATCATCATGTCCGGGGCCTATGAGACGAACTGGAAGAAGCATCCCGGTCTGACCAACTCTTGTGCGCATTGGCAGAACAAGCTGCCCTTGTATAATCTGCGGATGCAGAACCTGTCGGCGGCGGTGATCCGTCCGCAACTGCCGCTGGTGGCGGAACGGGTGGAAAAGGGTCGCGCCGGGCATGACCATGTAGCAGCCCGGCTGAACGGATCGGCGCATCTGTCGGTCCCAAAGCCCCTCGGACCGGAGTTGCGCGCGCCGGATTCGATCCAGTTCAACCTGGTCGGTGGCTGGAGCGATCAGCAGGCGTTGGACTTTCAGTCCGCCGCCAAAGCGCGGGGCGTGTCGGTGCAGGTCTTCGGGCTAAGCGATGGGAATGCAAGGGCGTTCTGGAACTGGCAATTCCTGGGCGAGGTGCCAGACCTGCCGCGAACCCGTGCCATGCTGATGCGGGCCTGCGATGTGCGCCTTCCGACGCGGCTGACAACAGCCGAGCTGGACTATATCGCCGACGCGATCCTTGAGGCGGTGGTCGAAGCGCGGGTCTGATCCCGACGCTCTTCGCTCCCTTTCGGGCGCTTGTCGCTGGGCCAAGCGAAGACCGCCCGTCAGGGAGGGATGAGCGGTCAAAGCACCCGCAACGCCGGGGCAAGCCAGGGCCAGTCTGCCAGCGCCGGGTCGATCACTTCCTTGGAAATCAATGGCTTAAGCAGGGATGCGATCTGGCCCGGAACTTCGCGCAGGATACCGGCCCGGGCCGAAAGCGACAGCGTGCGCGACAGGGGCGCGAAGGGCAGGGGCCGCACGTCCACCGCCGGACGGAAGGCGCGCGCCTGATGCAGGGCAAGCGGGGTCAGGATCGTCCAGCCCTCGCCCCCGGCAACCATGGCCAGGATCGCGGCATAGCTGTCCAGTTCGAACCGGTAGGCGGGTTTCAACCCCAACCGGGCCAGATGCGCCGCGATCTGGCGGCCCATCAGGTGCCGCGCGGTATAGGGGATCAGCGGCAGATCCTCGACCCGCGCGCCGGGGGGGGCAACGGCGACGAAGGGCTCGGTCATCAGGGGATGCATCTCGCGCCAGTGGGTTTCTGCATCGGTCTCGGCGTCAGCGGCGACGATGATGTCCAGCGCGCGCGCCTCAAGCTGGTCCAGAAGCCGGTGGCTGGCCCCGGTTTCCAGCAGGAACCGGCAGCCTTTCAGGTCGCGAGACAGGCGCGACAAGAGATGCGGTGTCACGTCGCTGTCGAAATCCTCGATCACGCCCAGACGCAGCGTGGTCATTCCGGCAAGGTCGGCCATCGCAAGTTCGGCCCGCGCCTCTGACGCCGCGTTCAGGATCACCTGTGCGTGGCGCCGGAACATCGCCCCGGCGGGGGTCACCTGCATCGGGCGGCCGGACCGGTCCAGAAGCACTGCCGCAAGGGCCGCTTCCAGCCCGGAAAGCTGCTGGCTGACCGCGGAAGGACTGACCCCAAGCCGCCGGGCCGCGGCCGAGATCGAGCCTTCTTCCGCCGCGGCGACGAAGATCTCGATCCCCCAAAGCGTCACGCGGCCTTCAGGGTCTGCCATCGGTCAGAACTTGGACAGTTTCTTCTGCAGGTCGGCCAGCTGACGCTTTATGTCGGCAAGATCGTCTGGCGCGGGGGCCGCTGCCGGGGCTTCCCCGTCCTCGCGCGCTGGTCCCGAGCCGCTCCAGCCGGGCATACCGGTCATCACGGTTTTCAAGAACGCCTCCTGCTGCTTGCGCAACGCATCGAAGCCGGGCATCGCCGTCAGCGGGTTGGGGAAGGTGGTCAGGTTCTGCACCATCTTGGCCTGACTGCCGCGCAACATCTCGAAGCTGGAGGCCAGGAACTGCGGCATGATCGACTGCATCCCGGTGGCATAGCTGCGCACAAGGTCGGTCAGCACGTCGACCGGAAGCACGCTTTCGCCTTTCGATTCATGTTCGGCCACGATCTGCAGAAGATACTGCCGCGTCAGATCATCGCCGGACTTGAGATCGACGATCTGCACTTCGCGCCCGGCGCGGATGAATCCCGCGATATCTTCAAGCGTCACGTAATCCGACGTTTCGGTGTTGTAGAGCCGCCGGCTGGCGTAGCGTTTGATCAGCAGCGGTTTCTGAGTATCGGCCATGGTTCCCCCCCGGAACATTGTGCGCCTGCAGAGAAGCTTACGGGACGGATTTGCAAAAAGAAAGGGCGGCCGGGTCAGGTTGCTGCGCGTGCGGCATCGGCAGCGCGGAAGTGGTCCATCTGGTCTTGATATGCCTTGAGGAAGGCCGGGCGCCCCAAGGCTCGGGTCAGATAGGCGTCAAGGGCCGGGTACTCCGCCAGTTGGCGGCGCACCGTGGACACGCGCAGGATATCGGCCATCAGGATGTCTGCGACGGTGAAGCGCCCGGCGGCCAGCCAGTCGCGGGTGGCAAGCACGTCCTCCAGCCGCTGAAGCCTTTGGCCCAGCCATCCTTCCAATGGGTTTTCCGGCGGTTTTTTCAGACCGATGAACCACCAGGGGACGGTGACCATCTCGACCGAATTCAGCCCGGCGATCACCCATTGCAGCGTGTCGGCCCGGCCAAGGGGATCGCGGGGCATGAGCACCTCGCTCTTTTCGGCCAGATGCAGCAGGCAGGCACCGCTTTCGAAAAGGCGAATGTCGCCATCGTCAAGGAACGGGGCCTGAGCGAAGGGTTGACGCGCAACCAGCGCAGCCCCACGGTCGGCAATCGGAACGGAGCGGACGGTGTAAGGCAGCCCGGCCTCTTCCAGCGCCCAGCGCAGCCGGATGTCCCGCACATGGCCACGCGGGCCGTTCGGAACCCAGTCCCAGGTCCAGATGATCAGTTCGGTCATGCGGCAAGCCTAGATCGGGGGCATCCGAAAAGCAAAGGGCCCGGGACATGGTCCCGGGCCCGGCCATCCCTGGGGATGGATCATTCTTGGCCGCGAATTACTTCGCAGCTGCAGCGGCTTTCTTGGCCACCGAGGTCACTTCGGCAGTGGCTTTCTTGACAGCAGCGGTCGCGTCTTCCGACATATCCTTGCCGGCAGCCAGCATCAGCTCGACGGTTTCCATCTGCACTTTCTTCGCGATTTCGGCGAAGGCCGCCAGGTTCTCGGTCGCCATTTCGGCAGCGGCCGAGGCGAAGTCGGTCGCCGACTTGGTGTAGTCGGTCGGCTCGGCTTTGGCTTTCGACATGTCGGCAACCTTGGCCAGCGTGTCCTTGGTCCATTTGGCCGAGATTTCGGTCGACTTTTCAGCCGCTTCGATCGCAACTTTCGAGAATTTCTCGGCAAATGCGGCCTGGGTCTTGAACGCGTTCTGGAAGGCCGAGGCATCAACCGGGAACGAAGCCATCATGTCCTGCATGGTCTTGGCGAAGTCTGGGGTCTTGGTCATTTCATTCTCCATCTGGGTCCGCGTGCCGGCCCGTTTGTCATGGCACCGATATAGACGCTGCAGTGCAGCATTTCAAGGTTTTTCTGCGTTGCAGCAAAACTCTTGGTTGCGCCAGCTTAACCCATCGGAATGACGGTGACATGTCAGAGGTCCGGGGCCGCCGCCACATAGGTTCCGGGGGCGGGGCCCAGCGAATCGGCAGGCGTACGGGCCTTGACCATCGGCCCTGACAGAGCGGCAAGCCAGGCACCCCAGCGCGGCCACCAGCTGCCATCGTGGAACGTCGCCCCCTTCAGCCAGTCCTCGGGAGCGCCCGAGACCGGCCCATCCTTGGCATAGTGACCATACTTGTTCTTCGACGGAGGATTGATGATCCCGGCGATGTGCCCGCTTTGCGAAAGGATGAAGGTCTTGTTTGACGATCCCATCTGCTTCACCCCGTTGAACGACCCCCGCCAATGGGCAATGTGGTCGGTCTCGCAGGCGATGGCGCACAGCGGCAGCTTGATGTCGGCCAGGCTGACCGGCTGGCCAAAGACTGGAAATGCGCCCCGGGCAAAGCCGTCCTGCTGGCATAGCCCGCGCAGGTATTCGACGGCCATTTTCGCCGGCAGGTTGGTGCCGTCGCCGTTCCAGTACAGCAGGTCGAACGCGGGCGGGGCTTCGCCCAGCATGTAGGACTTGATCGCCGGGGTGTAGATCAGGTCGTTCGAGCGCAGGAAGCTGAAGGTGCGGCTCATGAAGACTTTCGACAGGATGCCGTCGGTTTCGGTCTGCCGTTCGATCCCGTCGACGAAATCGTCGTTCAGGAACACGCCCACTTCGCCCGGGTCCGAAAAGTCGGCCAGCGTGGTGAAGAAGGTGGCGGACTTGACCGACGTGTCCCCGGCCTTTTGCAGATAGGCCAGCGTCAGCCCCAGAGTGGTGCCCGCGATGCAATAGCCGACAGCGTTGATTTCTTTCTCGCCGGTGATGCGCCGGACCTCGGCCATGGCGCGCATGAAGCCGTCGCGGATGTAATCATCCATGCCGACCCCGGCATAGCTGCTGTCGGGGTTCACCCAGGAGACGACAAAAAGCGTGAAACCCTGATCCACGATCCACTTGATCAGCGAGTTCTGCGCCTTCAGGTCCATGATGTAGAACTTGTTGATCCAGGGCGGGAAGATGATCAACGGTGTCTTGTGGACCTTCTCGGTCGCAGGCGCATACTGGATCAGCTCCAGCATCCGGTTGCGGTAGACGACTTCGCCTGGCGTCGTTGCAAGGTTTTCGCCGACCTTGAACGCCTCGCGGTCGGCCAGCGTGACCACCAGATCGCCCTGATTGCTTTCGATGTCGCGGACCAGATTCTCCAGCCCCTGGACCAGGCTTCCGCCGTCGGTCGCAACCGCGCGTTCCAGCGCTTCGGGGTTGGTGCCAAGGAAATTCGTCGGGCTGAACATGTCGACGATCTGGCGGGTGAAGTAGTCCACCCGGCGCCGGTCGGCGGGGTCGAGCGATTCCATGTCGCCGACAGCGGTGGTGATCGCTTCCGAATTCAACTGGTATTGCTGCTTGAGATAATTGAAAAAGGGATGCGATTCCCACAGCGGGTTCGCGAACCGGCGGTCCTTCGGGCCGGGGTCGGAGGGGGCCTTGAATTCGCCCTTGGCCAGAACCTGCTGCGGCTCGACATAGTGCTTCAGGGTCTTGCCCCAGTAGTTGACCTGATGCTCTACCACGCGGGCGGGGTTCTGCATCATCTCGGCCAGATAGGCGGCGGCGGC
>JANOER010000051.1:0-8534 GCA_031441285.1 Rhodobacterales bacterium | reverse complement strand
ATGGCGCGCAGGTTGGCGTAAAGGACCGGTGCCGCGCGGACCGCGAACACGCCCGCCTTCGGCCGGTCAGAGCCTTCGACACTGGCGCAATCCCCGGCGGCAAGGATCAGCGGGTCCGAGGTGCGCAAGCTGGCGTCGGTGAGCAGAAAGCCGCGATCCTGCCGAAGCCCGGTCCCGGCAAGCCAGGGGTGCGGCCGCGCCCCGGTGACGGTCAGGGTGAAGTCCGACCCGATGATCTCACCCAAGGCCGTCACCACCGACGCAGGCTCGATCCGGGCAACGTCGGTTCCGGTGCGCAAGGTGATGCCGTCCTCGGCCAGCCGCCCCAGCACCTTGCGGCGGGCCGCAGTGCCAAGGCCGGGCAAAAGCTGGTCGGCCCGGTCAATCAGGGTAACCTGCGGAGTGGTGCTAAGCGAGCGCAGCCGGTGGGCGGTGGCCAGCGCCAGTTCCACGCCGCCAAGCCCCGCCCCCAGGATGACGACGCGCGGCACGGCAAGTCCCCGGGTGACGAACGCTTCCCACGCTAGGGCATAGTCTGCCAGCGGCTTGGCGGAAACCGCAAAACCAGAGCCCGGCAGGTCCGGCAGGTCCGATGTGATGCCGACGTCGATCGAGGCAAGGTCGTAGGCCAGAGGCTCTCGCCCGCCGAGATGGATCAGCCGGTTCGTGCGGTCAATCCCGGTCGCGCGGTCCAGGATCAGCCGCGCCCCGGCGGACCGGGCCAGCCGGACAAGGTCGATCATCAGGTCTTCGCGCTGGTAATGCCCGGCGATCAGGCCCGGCAGCATGCCCGTGTAGGGGGTCACCGGATCGGGTGTCACCAGCGTCAGCCGCGTGCCCGGCAGGGGTTCCATCGCCCACATCCGCAGCACCAGCGCATGCGCATGCCCGCCGCCGATCAGGACAAGGTCGCGCAAGGCTGGATAGGACGTGGTCATCGGCGGGAACTTGATTTTGCAAGGGCTTCTGCCGTCTCTATTGAGCGTTTGCAGCGACGGACACAAGGCCGCCGTCCGGCGCTCCAATCCCGCCCCGATCCGTGCAGGACGCTTGCGGGATCGGGGCGTCCGTGGTCAGCATCGCCGTCGGAGGCAGGATGAAAGCCAGAAGCCGCATCACCATCCAGCAGACCCAGCGCCTGACGCTGACGACGACGCTTGCCGCCTCGATCAAGATCCTGCGGGCCGATGCCGCGGGGCTAAGCCGGTATCTGGAAGAACAGGCCGCCGAGAACCCAAGTCTCGTTCTGATGCGCCCGGTCGCATCTGACTGGACGCCGCGCTGGAAGTCGGCGCTGGGTCAGGCCGAGGGCGCGCGCGAACAAGAGGCCGCCGCACCAAGCCTGGTGTCGCACGCCCTGGCTTTGGTCGAAACGCTGCGCCTTGCCCCGCAAGATGCCAAGGTCGCGGAAGCCCTGGTCGAGGCGCTGGAGCCCTCGGGCTGGCTTGGCCGACCAGTGGCGTCGATCGCACAGCGGACCGGGGCCAGCCCTGCCGAGGTCGAGACGGTTCTTGCCCGGATGCAGGCCGAAGCCGAGCCGACGGGTCTATTTGCCCGGTCGCTGGCTGAATGCCTGAATCTTCAGGCGGTCGAGGCCGGAGAGCTTGACGCGGCGATGGTGGCGGTGCTGGACCGGCTGGATCTGGTCGCGCGCGGCGACATCGACCAACTGGCCCGCCTGTCGGGGCAGGACGCCGCCACCCTGCGCGCCCGGATCGGCGCCTTGCGCGCCTACGACCCTAAGCCCGGCACGCGGTTCGAAGCCCTGTCGGCCCCGGTCCGCGAACCCGACCTTATCGCCGAGCGCGGGCCGCAAGGCTGGACCGTCGCCCTCAACCGGTCGGCCTTGCCGGCGCTTTCGCTGGCCGATGGCCGCGGCAAGGGCCGGGCCGCCGCGCGCGCCCTGATCCGCATGGTCGAGAACCGCAACGCAACCCTTATGGCCGTGGGGCAGGACATCCTGACGCGCCAGGAGGCGGCGCTTGACCAGGGACCGGGCGCTCTGGTGTCGATGACCATGGCCGAGGTCGCCGAAGGGCTGGGGCTGCATGAAAGCACGATCAGCCGCGTGGTGGCGGGCACAGCGGTCGACACTCCGCTTGGGACATGGTGGCTGCGCGCGCTGTTCTCGCGTCCGGTGCAGGCGGGCGGTCCGGCGGCGGGCGCCCTGCGCGACCGTCTGGCCCGGCTGGTGGCGGCCGAGGATCCCTTGGCCCCCCTGACCGACGAGGCCCTGGCCGGGGCTTTGGCCGCCGGCGGGGCGCCGATCGCGCGGCGGACGGTGGCAAAATACCGCGCCCAGATGAAGCTTCCCCCCGCCCATCGCCGCCGCCTTACGCGGTGATGTCGCTTCCGGGGATGACAGTCCGGCCCCGCTGCACTAGCTGGCGGAGGGGCGGGAACAGGTGCGGGAAGCAGGATGTCGTATTTTCTGGGGGTCGATACCGGGGGCACCTACACCGATGCGGTGATCCTGGACGAGGCGGAAAACCGGATCCTCGGCAAGGCCAAGGCGCTGACCTCACGCCATGATCTTGCCGTGGGGATCGGCCAGGCGGTCGATGCGGCAATCGGCGCGGCCGGCATCTCGGCGGCCGAGGTGGCGCTGGTGTCGCTGTCGACCACCCTTGCAACCAATGCGCTGGTCGAGGGGCAAGGCGCCCGCGTGGCGCTGGTCTTCATCGGCTTTGATGCGGGCGATCTGGGCCGGGGCGGCCTGACCGAGGCGCTGAAGGGCGATCCTGTCCTGCATCTTGCGGGTGGCCATACCCACGCCGGCACCGAGGCAAAGCCGCTGGACCTGGGCGCGCTGGAAACCGGCGCGCGCGCGCTGGCCGGGGACGTTTCCGGCTTTGCGGTCGCCTCCAGCTTTGCCACCCGCAACCCGGCCCATGAAATCGCGGCGCGCGACCTGATCCGCCGGGTGACCGGGCGCCCTGTCACCTGCAGCCACGAGCTGTCGGCCAACCTCAATGGCCCGAAGCGGGCGCTGACGGCGGTGCTGAATGCCCGGCTGATCGGGATGATCGACCGGCTGGTCGCGGCCTGCGAGCGTCACCTTGCGGCGGTTGGGATCGACGCGCCGCTGATGGTGGTGCGCGGCGATGGGGCGCTGATTTCTGCGGCCATGGTGCGCGAACGGCCGATCGAGACCATCCTCTCCGGCCCTGCCGCCAGCATCGTCGGCGCGCGCTGGCTGACCGGGGCCTCGGACGCGCTGGTCAGCGACATCGGCGGCACCACGACGGACGTGGCCCTTCTGCGCGGCGGATTGCCCGAGATTGACCCGGAAGGCGCGCGGGTCGGCGGCTTTCGCACCATGGTCGAGGCGGTAGCAATGCGGACGACCGGCCTTGGCGGCGACAGCGAGCTGCATCTGGTGACCGAAGGTCTGACCGGCGGCCTTCGGTTGGGGCCAAGGCGGCTGATGCCGGTGTCCCTTCTGGCCGTCGATCATGGCGGGATGGTGCATGCGGCTCTTGACCGCTGGCTGTCGAACGAGGCCGTGGGCGAGATGGACGGCCGCTTCGTCGTGCCGATGGCCAGTTCTGGGGGCGGCCAGCGCGGCGGGCTGACCGCGCGGGATCTGGCGGTTCTCGACCGGATCGACCGGCCGATGCCAATGGCGGGGGCGCTGACCTCGCGGCTTGAGGTTGCGGCACTGGAGCGGCTGGTGGCGCGCGGGCTGGTGATGCTGTCGGGGGCCACGCCGTCGGACGCGGCGCATGTGCTGGGGCGGCTGGAGGCCTGGGACGCACGGGCCGCGGAGAAGGCGCTGCGGCTGATCGCGAAGCGGCGCACCGGCGCGGGCGAGCGGTTCGCAACCGGGCCAGAGCCGTTGGCGCAAGCGGTGGTCGACCAGTTGACCCGCCAGACCGTCGATTGCCTGCTGGAAGCTGCCTTTGGCGAGGACCCGGCCTTTGCCGGTGACGCGCCCGAAGCCCTTGCCCGGCATCGCCTGGCGCGGGCCGGTCTGGACCAGCACAGGGGCGTCGTCGAGGTCAGCCTTCGGCTGGGCGTGCCGGTCATCGGCCTTGGCGCCTCGGCGTTGTCCTATTACGGCGCGGTCGGCGACCGGCTGGGATGCCGGATGATCCTGCCGGAACACGCCGGGGTCGCGAACGCGATTGGCGCGGTGGCCGGGCAGGTCACGCAGCGGGTGACGGCGCTGGTCTCCTCGCCCGCCGAGGGTCGCTTTGTCGCGCACCTGGCCACCGGGCTGGAAAGCTTCGTCTCCGCCGAGGCCGCCCTGCGGGCGGTCGAAGCGGCCCTTCTGGCCGAAGCTTCCGCCCGGGCAAAGGACGCCGGCGCGGTTGACCTGCGGCTAAGCGTGGACCGCGCGGTGAAAGAGGTCGAGATCGAGGGCCGCCTCATGTTCATCGAGGCGCGGGTGACGGCCACGGCCTCGGGTCGGCCCCGCGTGGCGCACTGACCACCGCTCTTCGCTTCCCTCGCGGGGCTCATCGCTGTGCTGCGTGCGGACGGCACAGCGAAGACCGCCCGCAAGGGAGGGATAAGCGGCGGGTGGCGATTCACCCTTGACCTCTTCCGGCCGCGCCCTTAATCCGCGCCACAGTGGCTAGGTAGCTCAGCTGGTTAGAGCACGCGACTCATAATCGCGGGGTCGGGGGTTCGAGTCCCCCCCTCGCCACCACTTCCCGGATCTTCTTGCCCGTCATCGTGCGACGGCGCCGCTTCGCCGCCCCATCCAAGGGATCGGCGGTGCGCCAGACTCCGTTCCGGGGGAATGACCATCCCGGAAGAAGGACTCCCATTTCCGGCTTGAGTAGCATTTCCCCGGCTCATGTAAGATGCCATAAAAAACCCTCTCGCTGCCGGCTTTCGCCTTTGTGTCCCTATCGCTTGTGGCTGCGCCCGCGCGGGCGCAGGAAACTGCCCGGGAGCTTGCGGCGACGATCCATCTCTGGTCCGCAGCGACCGATATGGCTGTCGGGACGCCGATGGGGTCGGTCTGGTCAGAGCTGTCCTTTTCCGATGCCCTGGACGCGCCGGACATCGCCTTGAAGGGCGGATTGGTGCCCAGCGTGACTGGCGAAGTCTGATCTTCGACGCGCGTTCCCTTGATCTTTCGGACGCCGATGCACTGTCGGACGTTGTTTCCTCTTCCGGCGGGCGGCTATCGCTAGCCGCAGCCGCAGCCGCAGCCGCAGCCGCAGCCGAACCGGACTGACGCGGCCAATACGATCAAGATCGTGCTGTCGGGTCCGATGGTCGGCGCGACCTGGCGGTTCTGACGACCTTCCCACCCTGAATATCATCGAAATCCGCGAATGGGTATTTCTGCCTGTCGCGGGGTATTGACTCGATATGGATCGTTCCAATACAGGTGGGATCGTTCCAATCCAGAATAGGAACGTTCCACATCGGGAGTCATACAGATGCGCTGGGGCTTGATCGGGGCAAGTACGATTGCAGACCAGCACATGATCGGGGCCATGCGCGCAACCGGGGGCGAGATTCTGGCCGTGGCCAGCACAAGCGAGACGCGGGCGCGGACCTTCGCCGGGACGCATGGTATCACCCGCGCAACCACAAGGGTGGCTGACGTTCTGGCACAGCCGGACATCGACGCGGTCTACATCTCGTCGACCAACGAAAAGCACCTGCCGCAGGCGATGGCAGCCCTAGCCGCCGGAAAGCATGTCCTGTGCGAAAAACCGCTGGCGATGACCCTTGCGGACGCGGTCGCCATGACCGCCCTTGCCGAAGCCTCGGGCCGTGTCCTGGCCACGAACCACCACCTGCGCTGTTCGGGCAGCCACCGGACGATCCGCAGTCTGATCGCCACGGGTCGCATCGGGCGGGTGCTGTCCTTGCGCCTGTTCCATGCGGTCCATCTGCCGCAATCGCTGCAAGGCTGGCGCATCACCGATGCCGTGGCGGGCGGCGGCGTGATCGCAGATATCACCGTGCATGACGCCGACGTGGCCCGGTTCCTTCTGGCCGAAGATCCGGTGGCCGTCGTGGCGCTGTCCGCGACCTCGGGCATGGGGCAGGGGGTCGAAGACTCGGCGATGTCGGTGTGGTCGATGCCCTCGGGCGCCATGGTGCAAAGTCATGAAAGCTTTACCCATCCCTTTGCCGGCACCGGGCTTGAGGTGCATGGCACCGAAGGGTCGATCTTTGCTGCGGGTGTGATGACGCAAAGGCCGGTTGGCGAGATCGCGCTGGTGACTGCCGCCGGTCGGAGCCAATCAGCTTTCCGCAGCACGATCTGTACGCGCAGGGCGTGCAGGACTTTCTGGCCGCCGTCGCCGGCACGGGCCAGCCAGCCGCGACCGGGCGCGACGGCGTGGCCTCGCTGGCCGTGGCGCTGGCCTTACGCGAGGCGGCCCGGACCGGCGTCCAGCAGGTTGTCGACTACGGGAGAGCGGCATGAGCAAGATCGCATCACCAGCCAAGGCTGTCGCACGCATCAGGGATGGGGCGGTCGTCACCGTGTCCTCGTCGTCGGCGCTGGGCTGCCCGGACCTTGTGCTGAAGGCGCTTGGCGACCGGTTCCGCACCGAAGGGCACCCCCGCGCGATCACTACGCTGCACCCGATTGCGGCGGGGGACATGTACGGCGTCAAGGGCATGGATTGGATCGCGCAGGACGGTCTTCTGGCGCGGGTGCTGGCCGGGTCCTACCCCTCGGGATCGTCGAACCTGCCGATGCCGGAAATCTGGAAGATGATCGTCGAGGACCGGGTCGCGGCCTACAACGTGCCCTCGGGTATCCTGTTCGACATGCACCGCGAGGCCGCCGCGCGCCGTCCGGGCGTGCTGACCAAGGTCGGGATGGACACCTTCGCCGATCCGGTCCGCGACGGCTGCGCGATGAATGCGCGCGGTGCGGCGGCGGCTATCGTCCGGCGCGTCGATTTCGACGGGGACACCTGGCTGCATTTTCCGAACATTGCCCCAGATGTCTGCATCCTGCGCGCCACCACGGCGGACGAGCGCGGCAACCTGACCTATGAACACGAAGGCGCCTATCTTGGCGGGCTGGAGCAGGCCATCGCCGCCCGCAACAACGGCGGGCTGGTGATCGCGCAGGTTTCCCGCGTGACGGCGAAAGGGTCGCTTCGACCGCATGACGTGCGGGTGCCGGGGCATCTGGTCGACCTGATCGTGATCGACCCCGACCAGAAGCAGACCTGCGAGACGCCCTACGACCCGGCGATCTCGGGCCAGATCATGCGGCCCTGGTCCAGCTTCAGCCTTGCCGAGCATGGCGTCGAGAAGGTCATCGCCCGCCGTGCCGCGCAGGAGCTGCGCGGCGGGATGACCGCGAACCTTGGCTTCGGGATCAGCGCGATGGTGCCGCGGATCCTTTTGGAGGAAGGCCACCCCGAAGCGGTGACCTGGGCCATCGAGCAGGGCGCGGTGGGCGGCATGCCCCTGACCGGCTTCGCCTTTGGCTGCGCGTCAAACGCCGATGCCTATGTCCCCTCGCCGCAGCAGTTCATCTACTTTCAGGGCGGAGGGTTCGACATGTCCTTCCTGTCGTTCCTTGAAATCGACCTGGACGGCAACGTGAACGTCTCGAAGCTTGGCAAGAAGCCCTACCTCACCGCAGGCTGCGGCGGCTTTGTCGACATCACGGCGCATGCGAAAAAGATCGTGTTCTCCGGCTGGTTCGAGGCCGGTGCCGAGGTCGCGGTCACTCCGCGCGGCGTTTCGGTCGTAAAACCCGGCAGGTTCCCCAAGATGGTGGACCGGGTCGAGCATGTCACCTTCTCGGGCAACCGCGCCCGCGCACAGGGGCAGGAAGTGCTTTACATCACCGAACGCTGCGTGATCCGGCTTTCCGACACCGGCCTGATCGCGACCGAGATCATGCCCGGCATCGACCCCGCTCGCGATATCGTTGCGGCGTCCGGCGGGCGGGTGACATTGGCCGAGAATGCCATGACGATGCCGCTGTCGCTTCTGGGCGAAGGTCCGATGGGGTGGCAACCATGAGCGGCCTGCGGCTTCACATTGCGGGCGGGCTGGCCGAGCTGCGGCTGGACAATCCAGCAAAGCTGAACTGCTTCACCGTCGAGATGCTGGGCCAGCTGGCCGGCCATCTTGAGGTGATCGATGGCAACCCCGATGTGCGGGCGGTGATCGTGACCGGCGAAGGCGACCGGGCCTTCTGCTCAGGCGCCGACATCAACGCCTGGGGCGATCTGTCCGCGGCTGAATTTGCCCGAACCTGGGTGCGCGGTGGCCATCGCCTCTTTGACCGGCTGGCGCGGCTGTCGAAACCGACAATTGCTGCCCTGAACGGCCATGCGTTCGGGGGTGGGCTGGAACTTGCCGCCGCCTGCGACATTCGGGTGATCGCCACTGGCGCCACTATCGCCCTGCCCGAAGCCGGGGTCGGAATCGTGCCCGGCTGGTCGGGCACCCAGCGGCTGGCGCGGCTGATCCCCGAAGGCATGCTGAAGGAAATGGCCCTCTTTGGCCGCCGCATCGGGGCCGAACGGCTGGCTGGTTGCGGCTTCGTGGCCGGGGTCACCGCTGACCCCCGCGCGCTGGCACAT
>JANOER010000050.1:0-3421 GCA_031441285.1 Rhodobacterales bacterium | reverse complement strand
AAGGACATGGACAAGACCGAAGCCCTCGCCGCCGCCGCCCGCGACCTTGTGGCGATGGGGTTCCAGATCGTCGCGACCAAGGGCACGGCCAGATGGCTGGCGGGCGCGGGTGTGCCCAGCGAAAGCGTGGCCAAAGTCTACGAAGGCCGCCCGAACATCGTCGACCGGCTGAAGAACGACGACATCGCGCTGGTGATGAACACGACCGAAGGCACGCAGGCGGTGAGCGACTCTCGCGATATCCGGCGCGTGGCGCTGATGGACAAGATCCCCTATTTCACCACGGCCGCGGCGAGCATCGCAGCCGTGGCGGCGATGAAGGCCCGGGGCGAGGGGTATGGGGTCAGGACGCTGCAAGGCTAGGGGCCTGCGTTCCGTCCCGGCAGGTGATGGATCGGGCCCGGGGGAAAGTCGGTCCGGGATGGTGGATGCGACGACGGCGGGCTTGCGATAGTCCTTGACCCCGTCGCTGTCGACCGAGGCCAGCCGAATCAACCCCGTCTCTCGCGCATCGTTCCGCGCACGATGGTCTGTCGGTTCCCTTGACCAGGCATAAAAGCCGCGGAAAGGCACCCGTGGCACATGGATCTATGGGCGAATTCGGCCCGATGCGCGGCAAGACCTTGTTGGCCGGATACCCCTGAACCCTGATCTGCCGCCCCAAAGTCAGGGGACAACGCGTCTGCAAATACCGGGGCACACAACTGGCTTTGATCGCCGTTCGGGAATAGACTTGCGCTTGCGTTCCCCGCGCCGCGCAGGTTGGGCCGGGCTATGGAAGGACCGGCCCCATGCTTTTGCAGCTGACCTATGCCTCGCGGCCCTTCGGCTTTGATCCCGCCATGCTGACCGGCATCCTGTTCGACGCCCGGCGCTGCAATGTGCGCGACGGGATCACCGGGGCGCTGATCTGTCGGAACGACCTGTTCCTGCAACTGCTGGAAGGGCCGGAGGCTGCGGTCGAGGCCACCTTCGCCCGCATCGCCACCGATGACCGGCACATCGAGGTGCGACGGCTGACCCGCCGGGTGATCGCGGATGACGCGCGGATGTTTGCGGCCTGGGCGATGCGCGACGATCCGGCGGCGTCCTGGATCTGGTCGCGGGCCGAGGTGGATGCGGGCCGGCCCGAAGCGGCCAGCGAGGACGAGGTGCTGGAGATGTTCCGCCGCCTGCCTGCGATGGACCCGCCGAATTGAGCGCGTCCGCATCCCGGGCTTGAACGGGCGCGGGAAGGGCGCAAGGGTGGGGCCATGAAACCCGAAACTCCCGCCCATCCCGCCCCGGCTGACGGCGCTGCCCGCAAGGCTGTCCGCCCAGTGATCTGTTATCCGCTGGACGGGCTGCCGCACCCCGACCTTGCCGCTTACCGGGCGGCGCGGGACGGCTGGCATCTGGTGTCGGAAACCCTGGTCCCTGCGCGTGAGGCGTGCTGTTTCGAAGTGCCGGCGGGGTGGTTCTTCCGGATTGTCAGCGTCGAGGGACCACAGGTCGGCGACCTGAACCTTTTTGCGGCAGGCAACCTGGGCGAGCGGTTCTTTTCCGGCAAGACCCGGGCGCTGCATGGCACGCATCTTTCGACCGGTGACCGGATGTGGTCCTGCCTGCCCTACCTTCGCCCGATGGCCACGATCACCGGGGATACGCTTGACTGGTACGGCTTCGATGCCTTCGGCGGCTCGGTCCATGACGTGATCGGCACGCGCTGCGACCCCTATACCCATGCGCTGTTGTCGGGGAGCGAGCCGTACCATCACTGCTGCCATTCCAACCTGACCCGCGCGGTCGCAGCGCATACCGGCCTGCCGCTGCAGGCCGCGGAACAGCATGTCCATGATGTGCTGAACGTCTTCATGTGCACCGGGTTCACCCGCGACACCGGGCAGTATTTCATGAAAGCCTCGCCGGTCCGGCCCGGCGACCATCTGGAGTTCATGGCCGAGATCGACCTTTTGGGAGTGCTGTCGGCCTGCCCCGGCGGGGATTGTTCGGCCGAACATTCCTCGGAAACGGCGGCCTGCCATCCGCTGCTGGTGCAGGTGTTCCGCCCCAAGGCGCCGCCGCCGGGCTGGCAACCGCCGGGGCCGAACCCCTATGATCGGACGCATGGGGTCGCTCATCCGCCCTGACGGGCGTCATCGCTGTGCGCAGCGACAAGGCCCGTCAGGGCCGCGGAGCGGTCAGGAGTACCGCTCGGACAGCCCCGCCTGCGTGCCATCGTAGCGGTCGCCCCAGGCCCAACCGACGGGAAGGATGCGGTCGATCTCGGCCCGGTCTTCGTCGGTGAGGTCGATCTCGGGGGCGGCAAGCCAGGCCCTGAGGTGACCGGCGCTGCGGGTGCCGGGAATCGGGATCAAGTGCGGCCCCCGGTCCAGAAGCCAGGCCAGGGCAAGGGCTGCCGGGGTGACGCCCCGGCGCTGCGCAAAGGCGTGGAAACCCTCCAGCCGGGCGCGGTTGTGTGGCCAGTTTTCCGGGTGAAACCGCGGAATGCGGGTGCGGAATTCGCCGGCCGCAAAGCCGGAGGGGTCGGCCATCGGGGTTCCGAACACTCCGCGCGCAAGGGGCGAGAACGGCACGAAGGCCACGCCCAGATCCGCGCAGCGCTGCACAAGGCCAAGTTCGGGCTGGCGGGTCCAAAGCGAATATTCGTTCTGGACGGCCATCACCGGATGGACGGCGTGACACCGCTCCAGCGTAAAAGGAGCGATCTCGGAAAGACCGTAGCCCAGGATTTTGCCTTCGGCGTGAAGCCGTTGCATCGTCCCGGCCAGATCCTCGGCCGGAACTTCCGGGTCATGGCGGTGGGCATAGAACAGGGTGACATGGTCCACGCCCATCCGGGTCAGCGAGGCTTCAAGCTCGGTCCGCAAGTGGTCCGGCCGGTTGTCAAGTCGGCGGGCGGGGTCGTCGGTGAAGGTGGCCTTGGTGGCGATATGCGGCCGGTGCGGCCGGGTCGCCAGCCATCTGCCGATGACGCTTTCGCTGACGCCCTTGCCGTAGATGTTCGCCGTATCAAGGAAGGTGATCCCGTGATCCCAGGCGGCATCCAGCGTGGCCAGGCTTTCGGCCTCGGTTGTTGCACCGAAAATGCCGCCGAAGGACAGGCAGCCAAGGCCAAGCGCCGACACCTCCGGCCCGGTCCGGCCAAGGCGACGGGGTCTCATGGTGTCACGAAGTGCAGGCCCTGAAACCGGGCGCGCAAGGCACGGGTGCGCGGCGCGAGGGTTTCGGGGGCGTTGGAACGCAGGGCCTCGGCGATCAAGGCAGCAAGGGCCGGGGCGTCGGCGGGGGTGACGCCCCGGCGTACCAGCTCGGGCGTGCCGATGCGCAGGCCGTTCATGTCGCCCGGCACCTCGGGGATCGGCAGGCCGATGCCGCAGGCCAGGAAGCCTGCCTTGCGCAGGGTCTTCGAGGCCGCCTG
>JANOER010000049.1:0-35100 GCA_031441285.1 Rhodobacterales bacterium | reverse complement strand
CGCGGAAAGATCATGACCCGTCCTCCGGCTTTGCCGCCCCGGGCTGCACCACATGGTCATAGCCCTGCAAGGGATCGCCCCGCGTGACCTTGACCACGGTCAGGGCGAAGACCAGGGCCACGAAGGCCACCAGAGTCAGGCCGACCCCGAGATTGCGGCCAAAGCGGCGCTTGTGGATCTCATGCTCGGGCCGGAAAGCCATCACCAGCCCCCAAGACCATAGGGCTTCAGCGCCGCTTCCAGCAGGAAGGCCGCGAAGTGCAGGAAGAGATAAAGCAGCGAGAAGCGGAACACCGATTTCTCGACCGCGTATTTGTCGGCCTCGGCCACAGCCTCGTCGCGGCGCCAGATCCGGACAGCCCCGATGACGAACCACAGGTTCAGCGCCACCGCGACCGCCAGCGTCAGCGGCCCGCCGATCGAGGTCAGCGCCGCCCCGATGGCGACAGGCACCAGAAGCAGCGTATAGACCAGGATATGCGCCCGCGTCGATTTGCGGCCATGCGTCACCGTCAGCATCGGCACGCCGGCAGTGTGGTAATCTTCCTTCATGAACAGCGCCAGCGCCCAGAAGTGCGGCGGCGTCCACATGAAGATCAGCGCGAACATCAGCACCGCCTCCAGCGAGACCGACCCGGTGGCGGCCACCCAGCCGATCATCGGCGGAAAGGCCCCGGCCGCGCCGCCGATGACAATGTTCTGCGGCGTCAGCCGCTTCAGCCACATCGAATAGACCACGGCGTAAAAGAAGATCGTGAAGGCCAGAAGCCCCGCCGCGACCAGATTGGTCGCCAGCGCCAGCATCACCACGCTGATCCCCGACAGCGCAAGACCGATGGCCAGAGCCTCGCCGCCCTCGACCCGGCCCGACGGCACCGGACGGCGCGCGGTGCGCTTCATCACGGCGTCGATGTCGGCGTCCCACCACATGTTCAAGGCACCCGAGGCCCCTGCCCCCAGCGCGATGAACAGGATTGCGGCCAGCCCCTCGACCGGATGCAGCCCGACGGGCGCCACCAGCAGGCCGACCAGCGCGGTGAACACCACCAGCGACATCACGCGCGGCTTCAGAAGCTGCACGTAATCACCAAAACCGGCCTCGCGGGGGGCTTCGGCGGTCGGCTGGAATGCGGCGATATCAGTCATTGCGGTTCCGTTCTGGCTTTGAGGCCCGCGCCTGCGGACCCCGGTCGCTGGTCAGCGCGCGGCGCAGCCTCAGTCGCTGGCGGCGACCACGACGGGTGCTGCAGCGTTCAGATGCGACAACTCGATCTCGCCGGTCTTGGCACCCGCCAGCCAGTCGGCATAGACAGCTTCCGAGACGACCTTGACGGTAATCGGCATGTAGGCATGCATCTGGCCGCACAGTTCTGAACACTGGCCGAAGTAGATGCCTTCGCGGTCCGCCTTGAACCACAGCGCGGCGATCCGCCCCGGAACAGCGTCCTGCATCACGCCGAAGGCCGGCATCTTCCAGGAATGGATCACGTCCGCCCCGGTCACCTGCATCACGATGGTCTTGCCGACCGGCACCACGACAGCGGTGTCGGTCGCCAGCAGGAACTGCTCTTTGCTATAGCCGGCCTCGATCAGCTCGGCCTCGATCTCGGGGGTCAGCATGTTGTTGCCGCCTGCCGCGGGAGAACCGATCATGTAGCTGTCGAAGGCCACGTCCTCGTCAACGTATTCGTAATTCCAGTACCACTGGTAACCGGTCGCCTTGATCGTGACATCCCCAACCGGGATCTGCTGATCCTTGAACAGCACCGGCAGGGAAAGCGCACCGATCACCACCAGGATCACAACCGGGATCAGTGTCCATGCCACTTCGAGGGGCGCGTTGTGGGTAAAGCGGCCGGGCGTCGGGTTGGCCTTCGAGTTGAAGCGGGCGATCACGTAGAACAAGAGCCCGGTCACGAAAACCACAATCACCGTGATGACGTACAGCAGGAAGGTATCCAGCCATTGCTGGTCCACTGCGAAACCGGTCGAGGCCGGCTGAAAGCCCATGCCGCCCGGAACAGGTTGCCCGATGATTTCAAGAGCTTGCTGGGCCAAGCCCATGCCAGCGGCAAGGCTTGTCAGGACTGCTGCAGAAATCCCGGTCATCGCAGTCGAAAGGCGCATGTCTCTTATCCCGTTCGTGTCTCGGCCTGCCGCCGCCGTTTTCCGGTCTTCCGAAGCGTTGGCAGAATCCCGTTGTATCGCGCGGCGTTCAAACCATATTAGCGGGACCGCGACAAGCAAAACCGTTGCGACATAGCGGCGCTCCTGCCGGTGCAACCGGGGGTGCCGTTGGCGAAAGGCGCCCACATGCTGGCCTTCGTGAAACTGACCATCGTCACCTTCGGGCTTCTCTATGCCGCAGCCCTTTCGGGGCTGTATCTGCTTCAGCGCGACATGCAGTATTTCCCGACGCGCATTGATCCGGCTCCGGACTCGATCGGGCTGACTGGCGTGGATCGCGTTCTGCTTCTTACCCGGGACGCCGAGACACTGGTTCTGTGGCACGACCCTGCGCCCCGGACGCGCCCCACGATCCTGTTCCTCCATGGCAATGCCGGGTCGATCGCCGACCGCGCCGACCGGCTGGCCTTTTACCAGACCCGCAATTTCGGCGCAGCATTCCTGTCCTGGCGCGGTTACGGCGGCAGCAGCGGACGTCCCTCCGAGACGGGCCTTCTGGCTGATGCCCGTGCAGCCTACGACCATCTCGTCAAGAGCGGGACCGCAGCCGAGACGATCGTCCTTGTGGGCGAATCCCTCGGCACCGGGATCGCGGTGCAGCTGGCGGCCACCGTCCCGGTCGGTGCGGTGGTGCTGGAGGCGCCCTTCACGTCGGCCGCCGACGTCGCGCGCCGGGCATATCCATGGGTGCCGGTCGGTCTGCTGATGAAAGACCCGTTCCGCTCGTCCTCCTTCATCGGGGCGGTCGGCGCACCGCTCGTCATCCTGCATGGCGAGGCTGACCGGGTGGTTCCTTTCAGCTTCGGTCAGGCGCTCTTTGCCAGGGCGAACGAGCCGAAGACTTTCGTTTCGCTCGGCCCGGTCGGGCACGAGGCGCTGTTCGATCCCGCCACCTGGGCCAAGGGGGCGGACTTCATCGACGGGCTTTTCCCGCCTTGACCCCGGTGCCTTGCTTGCCCATCTCTGACGCAACCCGCCGCGAGGATCCGATGACTGACGCACCGTTCCGCCCGTTCGAAACCCACCTGGACGAGGGTGCCTCCCTCGCCATACTGCGCGCCGCGACCGACGGTGCCGACGATGGCGAGCTTTTTCTTGAACGCCGCCGGGCCGAGAACATCTCCCTTGACGATGGCCGTATCCGGCAGGCCACCTATGACGCCTCCCAGGGGTTCGGTCTGCGCGCTGTCCGGGGCGAGGTCGCAGGCTATGCCCATTCGACCGAGATCACCGAAACCGCGCTGCGCCGGGCGTCCGAGACCGCCCGACTGGCTGTCGGCTCCGGAGGGGGCACCCTGGCGTCCGGCCCCCGAGGCACAAACACCCGGCTTTACCGCCCGGACGACCCGATGGCGGATGCCGCCTTTCCGGTTAAAATCGACCTTCTGCGCGAGATCGACGCTTACGCCCGCGCTCTTGACCCCCGCGTCGTTCAGGTCTCGGCCACCCTCGGCGCCAGCCTGCAGGAGATCGAGATCCTGCGTCCCGATGGCCAGCGGCTTGCAGATGTCCGCCCGATGGCCCGGATCAACATCAGCGTGATGATCGAAGAGGCGGGGCACCGCGAGCAGGGCGGCACCGGCCAGGGCGGACGGCACGGTCTGGCGCAGATCATGTCACCCGGGACCTGGAAGCCGATGGTCGCCGAGGCCCTGCGGATCGCCCAGGTGAACCTTGGCGCGGTCGATGCCCCGGCGGGCGGGATGGACGTGGTCCTTGGGCCCGGCTGGCCCGGCATCCTGTTGCACGAGGCGATCGGGCATGGGCTTGAGGGCGACTTCAACCGCAAGGAAACGTCGGCCTTTGCGGGGCTGATGGGCCAGCAGATCGCATCGAAGGGTGTAACCGTGCTTGACGATGGCACGATCCCCGACCGGCGCGGATCGATCAACTTCGACGACGAAGGCACCCCGTCGGCGCGCAACGTGCTGATCGAGGATGGCGTCCTTGTCTGCTACATGCAGGACCGCCAGAATGCGCGCCTGATGGGCGTGGCCCCCACCGGCAACGGCCGGCGCGAAAGCTTTGCCCATATCCCGATGCCGCGGATGACCAACACCTACATGCTGGCGGGGTCGGACGACCCGGCGGGGATCGTCGCCAGCCTGAAGGACGGGATCTATGCCGTCGGATTTGGCGGCGGGCAGGTCGACATCACCTCTGGCAAGTTCGTGTTCTCCTGCACCGAGGCCTACCGGGTGAAGAACGGCGTCATCGGCGCCGCGGTGAAGGGCGCGACCCTGATCGGGGACGGGGCGACCGCGCTGAAAGGCATCCGGGCCATCGGCAACGACCTGAAGCTTGACCCCGGTATCGGCAACTGTGGCAAGGCCGGGCAATGGGTGCCGGTCGGCGTCGGCCAGCCGACGCTGCTGATCAGCGGGCTGACGGTTGGCGGGGCGGCAGTTTGATCCTCGTCGGCCAATATGACAGCCCGCCGACCCGCCGCGTTGCCGTGGCGCTGCACCACTATGGCATGCCCTTCACCCGCGACACCCGCTCGATCTTCGGAGATGCACAGGCTATCGGGAAAATCAGCCCCTTGACCCGCATCCCCGCTTTGGTTCTGGACGATGGCGAGGTCCTGATCGACAGCACCGCCATCCTCGATTACCTTGACGAACTGGCCGGAAAGCGGGCGCTGATGCCCGCGTCCGGCCCGGCGCGCCGACACGCACTCCAGATGACGGCGCTTGCGCAAGGCACGCTCGAAAAAGTCGCCGCAGTGGTCTACGAGCGTCACTTCCACATCGGCGCAGGGCAAAGCAAAGACTTGCTTGCCCGCTGCCTTGGCCAGACCCGCGCAGGTCTTGGCGAACTGGCCCGCCGGTTGGTCGGGCCCTATGCCTGCGGCCCGGCGCTCACCCATGCCGATGTCATGATCACCACGCTTGTCTGGTACATGCGGGACCGGATGGACGAATGCCTTTCGCCCGCCGACCACGCAGCCCTGATCGCACTGGCCCGGCATTGCGAGACCTTGCCCGCCTTCCGCGCAGCGGCCATCAGCGATTTCGAGAAGATGCCGCGTTAAGGCCGGGGCCGGGGCTGCGCCCAGCAAATCCTGTCGAAAGGACCCGCGAAACCCTTCGAAGATTTTTTGGTGCGCCCCTACCGCCCGAACTTGCCCTTCAACGCATCCGCAAAGGCGTTGCCGCCGCCATTCGGTCCCGTCTCCATCGGCCCGCGCACCGGTTTCGGAGGTGGCGCTCCCCGCTCCCGCACCGCTTCCTGCGCCTCGCCGGTGTCGCGCTTCATCGTCAGCCCGATCCGCTTTCTGGCCACGTCCACCTCGACCACACGGACCTTGACCACATCGCCGGCCTTGACCACGGCATGGGGATCCTTGACGAAACTGTCAGACAGCTGGCTTACATGGACCAGCCCGTCTTGGTGGACGCCGACATCCACGAACGCTCCAAAGGCTGCAACGTTAGTGACAGTTCCTTCCAGTAGCATCCCCGGTTTAAGGTCCTTGATGTCGTCCACTCCGTCCGCAAAGGTCGCCGTCCGGAACGACGGCCGCGGGTCCCGGCCCGGCTTTTCCAGTTCCGTCAGAATGTCGCGGACCGTCGGCAGGCCAAAGCGGTCGTCGACAAAGCCCGCCGGGTCCAGCCGCTTCAACGCCGCCCCGTCGCCCATCAGGCTGCGGATGTCGCGCCCGCAGGCGGCCACGATCCTGCGGGCCAGGTCGTAGGCCTCGGGGTGGACCGAGGATGCGTCCAAGGGTTCCTTCCCCCCGGTGATCCGCAGAAACCCTGCCGCCTGCTCGAAGGCCTTCGGACCCAGCCGCGCAACCTTCAGAAGGTCGCGCCGGCTGGCAAAAGGCCCGTTCGCATCGCGGTGCGCAACGATGGCTTCGGCCAGTCCCGGCCCCAGACCGGAGACCCGCGCCAGAAGCGGAGCAGACGCGGTGTTGAGATCCACCCCCACCGCGTTCACCGCATCTTCCACCACCGTCTCAAGGCAACGGCCCAGCCGGTGCTGGTCCACGTCGTGCTGATACTGGCCGACTCCGATTGCCTTCGGCTCGATCTTCACCAGTTCGGCAAGTGGGTCCTGCAAGCGGCGCGCGATGCTGACCGCCCCGCGCAAGCTGACGTCCAGCCCCGGAAATTCTTTCGCCGCCAGCTCGCTGGCCGAGTAGACGCTGGCCCCGGCCTCGGAGACGATCACTTTCACCGGCTTCTCGCCCGGAAGAACCGCCAGGATGTCCGCCACCATCCGTTCGGTCTCGCGGCTGGCGGTGCCATTGCCGATCGAGATCAGCTTGACCCCGTGTTTTCCGATCAACCGCGCCAGCGCCACCTGCGCGCCGCGCAGGTCGTTCCTCGGCTGGAAGGGATAGACCGTGTCGGTGTCCAGCACCTTGCCGGTCGCATCGACCACCGCGACTTTCACTCCGGTGCGGATGCCGGGATCAAGGCCCATCGTCGCGCGGCCCCCGGCCGGAGCGGCAAGGAGAAGATCCTTCAGGTTCCGCGCAAAGACCCGGATCGCTTCCGCTTCGGCCGCCTCGCGCAGGTCGGACATCAGGTCCAGCATCAGGCTGGTCCGGATCTTGACCCGCCAGGCCCAGGCCGCCGCCTCGCGCAGCCAACGGTCGCCGGGGCCTGCCGTTCCGGCCCCCAAAGCCGCCCCGCAGGCAAATTCGGCCGGGCTTTCGCCGCGCGGCGCATCCGGATCGACCTCAAGGTCCAGCAAAAGGATTTCCTCGTTCCGGCCCCGGAACATTGCCAGCGCCCGATGGCTTGGCACACCGGCAAAAGGTTCGGAATGCGCGAAATAGTCCGAGAATTTGGCCCCAGCGGTCTCTTTGCCGGAGACCACTTTCGCCGACATCCGGCCAACCTTGCGCATGTGGTCGCGCAGCCGGCCAAGGAGGGCCGCATTTTCGGCAAGCCCCTCGGAGAGGATATCCCGCGCGCCGTCCAGTGCGGCTTTGCTGTCGGCAAAAGCCTCGGACAGAAACCCGCCAGCCAGGGTGACGGGATCCGCACCGCGGTCGGCCAGAATGGCATCGACCAGCGCCTGCAACCCGGCCTCGCGCGCGATCATTGCCTTGGTGCGACGCTTTGGCTTGTAGGGCAGATAGATGTCCTCAAGCTCGGCCTTGGTCGTCGCCTGGGCGATCGATGCCGCCAGCCCCTCGGTCAGCTTGCCCTGATCGGTGACCGAGCCAAGGATCGCCGCCCGCCGCGCCTCAAGCTCGCGCAGGTAGACCAGCCGTTCCTCCAGCTTGCGCAGTTGCGTGTCATCAAGGCCGCCGGTCGCCTCCTTGCGGTAGCGGGCGATGAAGGGGACGGTGGCGCCGCCATCCAGAAGCTCTGCCGCAGCGGTCACCTGTGACGGGTTCGCCGCGATTTCGGACGCGATAAGACGGGCTATCCGGGTCCGGCTCATGCGAATCCTCCAAGGTCGGGAGCGCGACCATAGCCGCACCTGTCTCGCCCGCAAGACCAGCCCTGCCGAAGGGCGTTTCAACGCCGGATATCGGGAGGGGAAGGATGGTACAGCTTCCCCGGCTTGAACGGGGGACCTCTAGATCCACAATCTAGCGCTCTAACCAACTGAGCTAAAGCTGCACTCGGGCGCGATTTAGCCCCACGCCCCCCGGATTGCAAGCGGGATCGGCTTCAGGCACCCTGCGAATGACGCTTGCACGGTCCAGCCTGAAACGCTAGGCCGCTTGCCACAAAGCCGGAGGCTGCCATGGGCATCGACAAGCAAAGCAACATCGCCGCCAACATCCAGATCGGTCCGACCGACCATGGCATGGTGCGCATCTACATCGAGGCCGAAGGCGGGGTTGACCTGCCGCTGGACTTCGACCCCGAAGAAGCCGAGGAAATCGCCGAGGAACTGCGCGCCGCGGCCGAAGCCGCCCGCGCCATCGGCCAGGGCGCAAAGAAGAAACGCTGACCGTCGGTTCCGGGACCAAGATCCTTCGAAGGATCTTGCAAATTTCTTCGAAGAAATTTGGCGCATCCCGCCCGTGTCAGACCAGAGCAGCCGGATCGCGCATCGATTGCAGTCGTCCCGCTGCCGTGCGCGCGAAGGTTCGCAGCACGACCTTGCGCCGCGCGCCTGAAAGCGGCGTCTCGGGGGCCATGCGCATCACTTCGGCATCGAACGCATCCGCAAGGATCACGCCTGATCCTTCGGGCAAGAGGTCGACCGGGAAATCCGCGTCCACCGCCCAGAAGAACCGGTCGCACCAGTCAAGGTAGCCCTGCCATTTACGATCGGCCCGGAAATCGGCGCGGCCGGACTTGCACTCGACCACCCAGACCTCGCCGCTCGGGCCCAGCGCCATCACGTCAACGCGCAGGCCCGGCGCGAGAACCAGTTCCTCGACGCAGACGAAGTCCAGCGCGCGCAGGCCCCGGCAGACCCCACGCTGCAGGCGTTGGCCGGGCAGAAGCCCGGTCGGCTTGTCGACAGGCAGATCCATCTCAGGATCATGAACCAAAGGTGAACATCTGTCCAGCCTTGCGCCGCACTGCGCTGCAGCCTATCTACAAGGGTGGCGGGTGCTGCTCTTCGCGTGTGGGGCCAATTTTCCAGTGGCCGATAAGCAAGCGAACGGGGGCTGGCTCTGGCAGGATCCTGGTCCTGCTACCTGGCGCCCACCTGAGACCTCTGGCTCTCGGGAAAACCCCGGTCCTCACGGTTGCTGCGGGCCCGCCACCTTACTTGCCGCGAACCTCGACCCGGATCGGTATCAACACCAGATCGCGTGCGCCGTGGCCGCCGCGCGGGCCATCACCCGCTTCGGCCATGGCCATGATCCGGAAGGCGAACTGGACGGCCGCAAAGACGATTCCGTTGAAGAAGACCAACATCGCCGCCGCGATCCCGCCGATATCCGAGCCGAGGATCAGATGCCCGATCCCCGCAACGTCCCACAAGATCAATCCGGCCGTAAAGGCCGCGGAGATGGCAAAGCCAATGATGGCGCTGCGGATGTACAGGCGGACAAGATCAGGCATCGGACCCTCCATGCGTTCCATACAAGGTGTAGCCTGAATGTGGCGATTCCAAGGGTCAGATCGGAATCTTCGCGAAGCCGTCGCGAAGGGCTGTCGACCAGGCCTCGCTCATCGCGCGGAACGCCGGATCGCCGGCCTCGATCCGCCGCTTTTGCGTGACCTTGAGCGCGTCCTTCTCGATCACCGCCAGGTCCAGGGGCATGCCCACCGACAGGTTCGACCGCAGCGTCGAATCCATCGACAGCAGCACCGCCTTCTGTGCGTCGGCGATGCTGGTCGAGGGGTTCACAACCCGGTCAAGGATCGGCTTGCCATACTTGTGCTCGCCGATCTGCAGGAACGGGGTGTCCTCTGTCGCCTCGATGAAATTGCCTTCCGGAGAGATCAGGAACAGGCGCATGCCCCCGCCGCGCCTTTGGCCCGCGACGATCATGCTGGCGCTTGCCCCTTGCGAAATCGACAGCTTGTGGTCGATCTCGGCCCGCACCTGCGACAGCTTCGCGCCGACGATCTCGGCCACCTTCAGCATGGTGGGCGCCAGCATGATCGAGGTGTCGGGCGCGGCGTCGGGGTCGTCGATCGCATCATGAAGCTGGGCAATCGTCGTCTGGGTGACCGACAGGCTGCCCGCGGTCATGATCACGATCACCCGCTCGCCCGGACCCTCGAAGGTGAACATCTTGCGGTAGGTGGAAATGTTGTCCAGGCCCGCATTGGTGCGCGTGTCCGACAGAAGCACCATGCCTTCATTCAGCAGAAGGCCCACACAATAGGTCATTCGTCCGTCCCTTGATTTTTTCGGACCCTATTGGCTTGCCTGCTGGATCGCAACGGTCACATCCATTTCTTCACGCCCGGCCCCACGGGCGATGCCGCGGATCGGGGCTGCATCCTGTGCATCGAACCCCGAGCCCAACCGGATATAGCGGTCATCCGGGCAGCATTGGTTCGCCGGATCGAACCCGACCCAGCCAAGTCCGGCGATGTGAAGCTCGGCCCAGGCATGTGCCGCCTCATGCGCCTGCCCATCGGCGTCCGAAAAGAGGTAGCCCGACACATAGCGACCTGGCATGCCGCGGACCCGCGCCACGGCAATCAGCGCATGGGCATGATCCTGGCAAACGCCTTCCCCAAGGGCCAGGGCCTCGGCCGCGGTGGTATGGGCACCGGTCACGCCGGGCCGGTAGGCGATGGCCCTGGCCACGACCGCGCTGAGGTCATGGGCCAGGGCCAGAGGGTCGGTCCCGGTGGCGCCGTGCGCCAGGGCAGACAGGGCCGCATCGCCGCGGGTGGGATGCGTCGCGCGCAGATAGCATTCGGGGGCCGCCTGCTCTTTGTGGCCCTTCAGGACACCGGTCAGGTCCACGGTCTGAACCGTGCCGGTCACCCGGACCGAAACCTCGGACACCGGCCCCGCGACCGTCCAGCCCTGCACCAGATCCCCCGCCCCGTCGCGGAAGGTGGCACCCCGCAGACCGCCGCTGACCGTGACCTCCCAGGCGGTGACCGTCTGCCCGGCGAAGACCGAAGGCTGCAGCCGGTGGCTTTGCACCACCGACCGGGCAGGACGGTCGTACTGGTAGCGCGTCACATGATCCACGGTCAGCCGCATCAGCGCATCTCTCCGCTCAGGTAGGAGTGATGGATCGCAAGGGCCAGCGCCGCCGTGTCGCCGATGAAGCGCGTCAGGTATTCGTGCAACCCCTCGTCGAAGATCCCGTCGACCGTCGTGGCTTCCATCCCGGCCACCAGACCGCGCGCCTGGGCTTGCGCCTCGGTGTCGCGGCCATAGGCCTTGGCCAGCCGTCCCAGATGGTTGGAGATTCCGGCGACACAGGTGGTCAGCGACCGGGGGGATTGCGGATTGCGGATCAGGAAATCGGCGATCTTCGCTGCCGTCACCTCGCCGCCGTAAGCCCAGTGGAACGCGCGCTGCGACCCCATCGCGCGCAAAAGCGTGGACCACTGGTAATTGTCCAGACCGGATCCCACGAACTCCACCCGCGGCAGCAGGACGTAATATTTCACGTCCATGAGGCGCGCGGTATTGTCGCCGCGTTCCAGATAATAGCCGATGTTCAGGAAGTTGTAGCCGTCGTTGCGCAAAAGCGTGGCGTCGATCGCGCCGCGCAGCATGGCGGCGTGGCGCATGACCCATTCGGTCAGGCGGGACAACTCAAGCTCGGACCGGGGCCGGCGCTCCAGGGCTTTCAGCTCTTGAAAGGCGGTGTTCAGGGCGTCCCAGACCTGCGTCGTCAGCGCGGTGCGGACGATCCGCCCGTTTTCCCGCGCCGAGGTGATGCAACTTGCGACCGAGGACGGATTGTCCTGGTCGAAGAACAGGAAACTCTCGATGTTGCGCTGCACAGGATCGCCGTATTTCTTCGCGAAGGCGTCGGCCAGGCCGCTGGCCTGAAGCAGGCTGTCCCATTCGCTGCGGTAGCCATGGGCCGAGGGGATCAGACTGATCCGGCTGCCGACTTCCAGCAGGCGCGCGATCGTATCGGCCCGCTCCATGTAGCGGGCGATCCAGTACAGGTTGTCGGCGGTCCGGCTTAGCATGGCGCGACCTCTCCTTGCCGATCCGATGATTTTTCTGCGAAAAATCGCCCCTTGAATTCTTCGCAGAAGAATTGTCGCGGGTCTTGCACCCTGACAGGCCCGCCGCTCATTCCGCCAGCACCCAGGTGTCCTTGACGCCCCCGCCCTGCGACGAATTCACCACCAGCGAGCCTTCCTTCAACGCCACCCGCGTCAGCCCGCCCGGCACCAGTTCGATCGATTCGCCGACAAGGCAGTAGGGCCGCAAGTCGACATGGCGGGGTGCCACACCCTCTTCTACAAAGGTCGGCACCGACGACAGCGCCAGCGTCGGCTGGGCGATGTAATTGCCCGGATCCTCCACGATCTTGGCCCGGAAACGTTCGACTTCCTCGCGGCTCGATTTCGGTCCGACAAGCATCCCGTAGCCGCCCGAGCCATGGACCTCCTTCACCACCAGGTCCGGCAAATTGGCCAGGACATGCTTCAGATCGTCCGCCTTGCCGCACTGCCAGGTCGGCACGTTCTGCAGGATCGGCTCTTCGCCAAGGTAGAAGCGCACCATTTCGGGGACATAGCAGTAGACCGCCTTGTCATCCGCTACCCCTGCCCCCGGCGCGCTGCAAATGCTGACCCCGCCCGCCCGGTAGACATCCATCAGCCCCGGGATCCCCAGCATGCTGTCCGGCCGGAAACACAAGGGGTCGAGGTAGGCGTCGTCGATCCGCCGGTAAATCACGTCCACCCGGCGCGGGCCTTCCGTCGTGCGCATCCAGACAAATTCGCCGTCGACGAAAAGATCCTGCCCCTCGACCAGCTCGACCCCCATCAGATCGGCGAGAAGCGAGTGTTCGTAGTAGGCGGAATTGAAATGTCCCGGCGTCAGGATCACCACCACAGGCTCGCCCGTGCATTTCTTCGGCGCAACCGAGGCGAGGGTCCGCCGCAGCTTTTCGGAATAGCCGTCCACCGGCTCGATCCGGTTCTCGCGGAAAAGACCGGGAAACATCCGCATCATGATCTCGCGGCTTTCCAGCATGTAGCTGACGCCGGAAGGCGTGCGGCAGTTGTCCTCAAGCACGAAGAATTCGTCCGGCCCGGTGCGCACGATGTCGATGCCGACGATGTGGCTGTAGACGCCCTTGGGGGGGACGAAACCCGCCACCGCCTTTTCATAGGCCTCGTTCTGGTAGACCAGCCGCCCGGGGATCCGGCCCGCCCGGATGATCTCGCCCCGGCCATAGACATCGACCAGGAAGGCGTTCAGCGCCCGCGCGCGCTGTTTTATCCCCTTTTCCAGCTTTGCCCATTCCCGCGCCGCAAAGACCCGGGGAAACATGTCGAACGGGATCAGGCGATCGGGATCGCCACCCTCGCCGTAGACGGCGAAGGTGATCCCGATGCGGCGGAACAGGGCCTCGGCCTCGGCCTGCTTGAGGTGGCGCAGTTCTTGCGGCATCGCCGCCACCCAGTCGTCCAGCCGCGCATAGGGCGGACGGACGGCAGAACCCTGGAACATCTCGTTGAACTGCGTCACCGCTACCCCCGGGGCTGCCTTGGCACCACTAGAACAGGCGGCCCGCGCTGCGAATAGCCCCCCGACGCGAAAAAAGCCCGTTGCGAGACCTTGTGCCCAAGTTTTCGGCAGCCTGAAACGGCAGCCCACCCCCGCAAAGCCCGGTTGCGCTGCCAGATCGGGGCAAGGAACACGGACCCGCCGATACGACTTTCCTGCAAGGACGCTTGCAGCCTGCCGCACCCGCGCTACGCTCCTGCCCATGTCTGGCACCGTTCTCACCTTCACCGAAAGTGGCATTTTCTGCCCCGCCGGTGGCTTTTACATCGACCCCTGGCGTCCAGTGGCCCGCGCGCTTGTCACCCATGGCCACAGCGACCACGCCCGCCCCGGCATGGCTGCTTACCTTGCCACAGACAAGGCGCTTCCCGTCATCCGCCACCGCCTTGGCCGGATCACGGCCGAGGGCATCCCCTACGGACAGTCGCGCCAGATCGGTGGCGCCAGCGTTTCTTTCCACCCCGCCGGCCATGTTCCCGGGTCGGCCCAGATCCGGGTCGAGGTCAAGGGCGAGGTCTGGGTCGTCTCGGGCGACTACAAGACCGAGGCCGATGGTCTGGCCGAAGCTTTCGCGCCGATCCCCTGCCACGCCTTCATCACCGAATGCACCTTCGGCCTGCCGGTGTTCCGCTGGCAGCCGCAGCCCCTGGTCATGGACCGGATCGCGCGCTGGTGGTCCGACAACGCCGCCGCCGGCAAGACTTCGATCCTTGGGGCCTACAGCTTCGGCAAGGCGCAGCGCCTGATGGCCGGCCTGCCGGCGATCGGCCCGATCCTCACCCATGGCGCGGTCGAGGAGGTCACCGCAATCCTGCGCACCCAGGGCTATGCGCTGCCGCCGACCCTCCGCGTGACGCCCGAAATCACCGCCAAAACTCATCCCGGAGCGCTGGTGATCGCCCCGCCCTCTGCCTTGGGAAGCCAGTGGGCCAGCCGCTTTGCGCCATCGGACGAGGCGTTCGCCTCGGGCTGGATGGCCGTCCGCGGCATCCGCCGCCGCCGCGGCCTTGGCACCGGCTTTGCCCTGTCGGACCATGCCGACTGGGACGGGCTGAACAGCGCCATCCGTGCCACCGGGGCCGGGCGGGTCTTTGTCACCCACGGCTATACCGCCCCCTTCCGGCGCTGGCTGGAAACGCAAGGCTTTGACGCAGGGATCGTGGAAACCCGGTTCACCGGCGAGGCGGCGGAAAACGGGGGGGTGGACAGCGGGGGGGTGGACAGCGGGGGGGCGGACAGCGAGGGGGCCATATGAACCGCTTTGCCGCGCTTTTCGCAGCCCTTGACGGCACCACGCGGACCAGCGTCAAGACCGAGGCCCTGGCCGACTATTTCCGCACCGCCCCCGAGGCGGACCGCGTCTGGACCATCGCCCTCCTGACCGGCCGCCGGCCAAAGCGCGCCGTGACCTCGACCGAGCTTCGCCTCTGGGCAGCGGAAGCGGCAGGCGTCCCGAACTGGCTGTTCGAGGAAAGCTACGCCGTCGTCGGCGACCTGGCCGAGACGATCGCGCTTCTGCTTCCGGCGACCGGGGCCCCGGCATTCATCGATGCCCCCCTTTCGCTCGATGCGGCGGTCCGGGGGCTAGTTGCTTTGGCGGGCCAGCCAGCCAGCGCTAGACAGGCCGCCGTTCTTGCTGCATGGGGCCAGCTTCCCGCAACCGAACGGTTCTTATACAACAAGCTTCTGACCGGCGGTTTCCGGATGGGGGTCGCGCAGGGCCTTCTGACCCGCGGGCTTGCACGGGCGACCGGGGTCGACGAGGCCACCCTCGCCCACCGCCTGATGGGGAACTGGGATCCTGCCCACACCGGGTTTGCCACCCTGATCGACGGCACTGGCGGCGGCGATGCGCGCCCCTATCCCTTCGCTTTGGCCAGTCCGCTGGAGGGCGGCCCCGCAACGCTGGGCCAGCCCGGGGACTGGCTTGCCGAATGGAAATGGGACGGCATCCGGGGCCAGCTGGTCGCCCGCCCCGGCGGGTTCGCGGTCTGGAGCCGGGGAGAGAAGCTGATCACCGACCGTTTCCCCGAATTCGCCGCCCTTGCCGATTTCCTGCCGCCGGGTTCGGTGATCGACGGCGAAATCCTGGCCTGGGATCAGGCCCTGAACCGGCCCTTGCCCTTTGCCGACCTGCAACGGCGGATCGGGCGCAAGACCGTGCCGAAATCCCTGCTGGCCTCGGCTCCGGCCCGGATCCTTGCCTATGACCTGCTCGAGGTGGCGGGCCGCGACATCCGCGATGCGCCACTGTCCAGCCGCCGCGCGCAGCTGGCCGCCATGGTCGCAGTCCTGCCCGCAGCCCTGCCCCTAGCCCTGTCGCCGACGCTCGCCAGCGACGGCTGGGACGGGCTGGCGGCCTTGCGCGCCACCGCCCGCGCCATCGGGGCCGAAGGGGTGATGCTGAAGCGCGCCGGCTCGGCCTACTTCGCGGGGCGCAAGCGCGGCGACTGGTGGAAATGGAAGCTTGACCCCTGGACGGTCGACGCGGTGATGCTTTATGCGCAGGCGGGGCACGGGCGCAGGGCGAACCTTTTCACCGATTTCACCTTCGCGGTCCGTGACGGCAACGCGCTTGTCCCCGTCGCCAAGGCCTACTCCGGCCTGACCGACGGCGAGTTCGCCGAAATAACCCGCTGGGTGCAGTCCCATACGCTGGAACGCTTCGGCCCGGTCCGCAAGGTGCCGGCCGAACTGGTGTTCGAGATCGGTTTCGAAGGCATTCAGGCCAGTCCCCGCCACAAGTCCGGCATCGCGCTGCGCTTTCCCAGGATCCTGCGCTGGCGGCGCGACAAAAGCGTGGCCGAAATCGACAGCCTGGACACTCTGCGCGCTCTGATCGGTGCCGCCAGCTGACAGGTGCAGCGCGTGCCATCGCAAGCGGGGTTGCGCCCGCCCGCCCCAGCACCCTATCTGTCTGCAACCTGTCCTTCGGAGTCTTTCATGTCCTTGCCCCTGCCCATGCCCGTTTTCGACGCGAACGCCGCGTCCGGTGGTTTCGGAGATTTGCCGGACTGGGACCTGACCGATCTCTACCCCGCCCCTGAATCCCCCGAATTCGCCCGCGACATGGCCGCTTTGGAAGCCGGCTGCGCCGCCTTTGCCGTCACTTATGAAGCAAGGCTGGGCCGGCTGGACGCCGCCGGGCTGCTTGCCTGCGTGACCGAATATGAACGGATCGACATCCTTGCCGGGCGACTGATGTCCTATGCGGGCCTGCGCTACTACCAGAACACCATGGACAGTGACCGGGCCAAGTTCATCGGCGACGCGCAGGACCGGGTGACGACCGCGACGACGCCGCTGGTGTTCTTCAGCCTTGAATTCAACCGGCTGGACGATGATCATCTTGCCCGACTGATGGCCGCCAATGCCGACCTTGCCCGCTACCGGCCGGTGTTCGACCGGATGCGCGCGATGCGGCCGCACCAGCTTTCGGACGAGCTGGAAAAGTTCCTTCACGATGAAAGCGTCGTCGGCGCCAGCGCCTGGAACAAGCTGTTCGATGAGACGATGGCCGGGCTAATGTTCAGTGTCGCAGGCGAAGCCGAGGAGCTTAGCCTCGAAGCGACGCTGAACCTGCTGACCGACCCCGTTCGCGACCGGCGCGAGGCGGCGGCGCGCGCGCTGGCAGCGGTGTTCGACCGCCATGTCAAGCTTTTCGCCCGGGTCCACAACACCCTGGCCAAAGAGAAAGAGATCCACGACCGCTGGCGCAAGATGCCGACTCCGCAGCATGGGCGGCACCTGTCGAACCATGTCGAACCCGAGGTGGTCGAGGCCCTGCGCAATGCGGTCGTCGCGGCCTATCCGAAGCTTTCGCACCGCTATTACCGGCTGAAGGCAAAATGGATGGGGCTGGACAAGCTTCAGGTCTGGGACCGCAACGCCCCTCTGGCCGAAGAGCCGCCGCGCCTGGTGGACTGGCCGGCGGCACGGGCCACGGTCATGCAGGCCTATGGCGCCTTCGACCCAAGGATGGCCGATCTTGCGGCACCCTTCTTCGACAAGGGCTGGATCGACGCGGGCGTCAAGCCCGGCAAGGCCCCCGGGGCCTTTGCGCATCCGACCGTGACCACTGTCCATCCCTATGTGATGCTGAATTACCTCGGCAAGCCGCGCGACGTGATGACCCTCGCGCACGAGCTTGGCCACGGCGTCCACCAGGTGCTGGCGGCGGGCCAGGGCGAGCTTCTGGCCTCGACCCCCCTTACCCTTGCCGAAACTGCCTCGGTTTTCGGCGAGATGCTGACCTTCCGCGCGCTTCTTGATCAGGCAAAGACCCCGGCCGAGCGCAAGACCCTTCTTGCCGGCAAGGTCGAGGACATGATCAACACCGTGGTCCGTCAGATCGCCTTTTACAATTTCGAGTGCAAGCTTCACGCCGCCCGCGCCGAGGGCGAACTGACGCCGGACGACATCAACGCGCTCTGGATGTCGGTCCAGGCGCAATCGCTTGGCGATGCGTTCGAGTTCATGGACGGATACCAGACCTTCTGGGCCTATATCCCGCATTTCGTCCACTCGCCGTTCTACGTCTACGCCTACGCCTTCGGCGACGGTCTGGTGAACGCGCTTTATGCCGCCTATGCGGCGGGCTTGCCGGGGTTCGAGGACAAGTATTTCGAGATGCTCAAGGCCGGCGGGTCAAAGCATCACAAGGAGCTTCTGGCCCCGTTCGGCCTCGACCTGTCGGACGCAGCCTTCTGGGACAAGGGCCTGAACATGATCGCGGGCTTCATCGACGAGTTGGAGACGATGGACAGCTGATCCGCCCGGATCCCGGGCAGGATCCCAACCCGGCCGCCGGGCGCGCGAAAATTTTTCGCCGAAAAATTTTGGCCCGGTTCTGAAGGCGCCGCCCGGGATCAGGCGCAGGCAAGCCGGTTCAATTCGGCAAGGTGGGCGGTCAGCTTTGCCGCCCCTTCCTCAAGATCGGCCGCACCGGCGTCGGCATCGACGGCGGCCACGACCTCGGGGTCCTCGGCCACCAACGGGCCGCCCAGAATGATCCACACCTGGGGGCAGCGCATCCGAAGTGCCACGATCAGCCGCGCGGCGGCCAGCGTGTTCCAGGGGGACGCAAGGGACAGCCCGACCATCATCGGGGACAGGGCCGCGATCTCTTCCACCAGCCGGTCGTGATCGCATCCCACACGAAGCGCGATCGTCCAGCCCTTCAGTCGCATCATGTCGGCGGCCATCGTCGTTCCAACGCCGTGCACTTCGCCTGGAACCGTCGCAAAGACCGCTTCGGCCCCCGGAGGCGCAACCAGACGCTCGGACAGGAACACCGCCCGCAGATCGCGCAGGATCGCATAGACCCGGCCCGCGCCAAGAACCACCTGGGCCGAGGACGCCGAGTCCTGTTCCCAGCGCACCCCGATCTCGCGCACGGCTCCGGCGATATGGACATGGTATAGCTTCTGCGCCGACACGCCCGACAACCTGGCAGCCCGGACCAGGTCAGACGCTGCCCCGTCGTCCAAAGACAAGAGTGCGTCGGCCAGAAGGTCGATCTCGCCCCGCGGCGGCAACTCGCGTTGGTCTTGCAGCTCTGTCGCGGCAAGACTGACGCGAAGAATCACCTCGCGCGCGAGAAGCCGCAGTGCTGCGGCGGGCAATTGCTGGCCCCGTCGTTCCAGATAGTCCTTTGCCCTCAGCAGCGGCTGAAGCATCGGTTCCGGAAAAATCGCATAATCCTCGGACATTGGCGGATCCTCTGCCTGAATGGTCTTCGGCGGTGCACCTGCGACGTCGACAATCCGGAGAGCAAAGTCAGATGACCGGCCGGCCGAACGACGGGACGCGGATCGGCTGCGTCCGACCAATGCAATATCACAGCCGCGTGACGATCGGCGCGAAAATTGCAAAATTTTGGCGATTTGGTTTACACTTTTTGTAGCGGCTCAGATCTCGACCGCCACCTCGTAAACCCGGTCCATCATCGCCTGCGTCCCGCGCACGAATTCCAGCGGGCAAGGATAGGCGTGCCCGTCCCGCACGGTCCGCCCGAAGGCTTCGATCTGCAGCTTGTACTGGTTCGCGGTCGGGAAGCGTTCCACGATCACCCGGTTGCCGTTCTGGTGCAGTTCGACCTCGGCCAGGTCGTTGACATTGGCGTTGAACGGCCCGCCCTCCAGCCGGATCATGCCCTTGGTGCCCTGGAAGGTCGCGACCTGGCGGTTGTACATCCGCATCGAGGTCATCGAGCCATAGGTGAAACGCGCGCCGCCCGGCCCTTCCATCACGCCAGCCACCTGGGCGAACACGTCGACCCCGGCCTCGCGGTGAATGCGGGCTGAAAGATCGACCGGCTCGGCCCCCGTCACGAAGCGGGCGCAGCCGAAGGTGTAGACCCCGATGTCGCGCAAGGATCCCCCGCCGGTCTCGGGCTTCATGCGGATGTTGCTTGGATCGGTGAGGTTGAAGCTGAAGGCCACATCGGCATGGACCAGCGTGCCGATCTCGCCCGCCGCAAGCCATTCCTTCGCGCGCTGCCACTGCGGATGGTGAACGATCATGTAGCCTTCGGCGGCCAGAAGGCCGGTGCGGTCGCGGGCAGCGATGATCTGGTCGATCTCGCGGGCTTTCATCGCGATCGGCTTTTCGGTCAGCACATGCTTGCCGGCGGCAAGCGTCTTCAGGGTCCATTCCACATGCAGGTGGTTCGGCAAGGGGATATAGACCGCATCGATCGTCGGATCGGCCAGCAGCGCGTCATAGCTGGAATGGACGGCGATGCCGGGGCAGAAGGCGCGAAAGCCCTCGGCCTTGGCCGGGTCGCTGGTGGCCAGCGCCGCCAGTTCGGCCCCCTCAGCGGCGTGGATCGCCGGAGCCATCTGTTCGCGGGCAAACCTAGCAGCCCCCAGAACGCCCCATCTGACAGGTTTCATGGCCAGCTCCTCTCTTGGGTCACACTTGGCAATTCTTCAGAAATCCGTCGATCATTCAACCCGCCTGACGCGCCTTTTGGCGATCAGCCCTCGGTTGGGGTCCGCAAGCCTTTGACGAACAGCACCAGAATGGCCGCCAGATACGACGCCGAGACCACGGTCAGCGTCACCCAAGGGTAGGTCAACAGCGCCGCGACCAGCACCACCGACCCGACCAGCGCATAGCGCGCATAGTCCGCCGCGATGGTGATCCGCTTCAGGGACGGCGTGCGCACCCGGCTGATCATCAAGGCCCCCACCGCCAGCATCCAGGCCGAGATCACGGCGGGCGGCATCACGAAGGCCTCATTCAGCGCGAAGGTCACATAGACCGGCATCAGCACCAGAATTGCCCCGGCCGGCGACGGCACGCCGATGAAACTGGTCTTTTCGGCCACCTCGCCCACCGCCCGCGCGCCCACGTTGAACCGCGCCAGTCGCAGCATGCAGCAGACGGCATAGACCAGCACCGCGATCCAGCCGAGGCTGGTCTCGGTCCGCAGGCCCCACAGGTAAAGCACGATCGCCGGGGTCACGCCAAAGTTCACGAAATCGCACAGGCTGTCGAGTTCCGCCCCGATCTCGCTTTCCGATTTCAGCATCCGGGCAAGACGCCCGTCCAACCCGTCCAGGGCCGCCGCGGTCCCGATCAGCAGGATCGCCATACCGATGTTGCCCGAGATCGCAAAGCGGATTGCGGTCAACCCGGCGCACAGCGCCAGGATCGACACGAGGTTCGGGAGAAGCTTGAGAAGCAGCAATTCACGCGGAGCGTCTTGCGGCTTTCTCGCCATGGCTCAGATCGTCCGGGCGACGCGGGCCGGCGCGTCCTGGCCGATCAGCGCGATCACCGTTTCGCCGCCGACGGTGGTCTGTCCCAGCGCCACCTGCGGCTGCACCCCGTCGGGCAGGTAGACATCCAGCCGGCTGCCAAAGCGGATCAGGCCGAAGCGCTCGCCCGTGGCAAGGCTGTCGCCCGGCTTTGTCCAGCACATGATCCGACGCGCCACCAGCCCGGCGATCTGCACCACCGCGATCTTGCGGCCATCGGCCATCTCGATCGCCAGGGCGTTGCGCTCGTTTTCCTCGGACGCCTTGTCCAGCGAGGCGTTGAAGAACTTGCCCGGCCGGTAGGCGACTGCCGTGACCTTGCCTGCGATCGGAGCCCGGTTCACGTGGCAGTTGAAGACGTTCATGAACACGCTGACCCGGACCAGCGCATCCGGGCCAAGGCCCAGCTCGACCGGAGGCACGGCGCGCTCGATCAGGCTGACGACGCCGTCGGCCGGGCTGACCAGCAGGCCCGCGTTCTGCGGCACCGACCGCTTCGGGTCGCGGAAGAAATAGTAGCACCAGACGGTCAGGCCGACGCCCAGCCAGCCCAGGGGATCCCAGATCCAGAACAGGACCAGCGAGATCGCGGCGAAGATCGCCACGAATTTCCACCCCTCGGGGTGCATCGGCTTGAGAAAGGTGTCGATCATCTTCATGGGCGCTTCCCTACCCTTGCGAGGCCGGGGGATCAATGGAAACCCGCCGGGGTCCGGGGTTTTCCCGAACCCCGCACCGAAGCCGTGGCCGGCTTTGGTGTGATTTTCCCAGCAGGATCAAGGCCTCAGGCCGGGACCAGCATCCCTTTGCCCTTGGCCAGTTCGCGCATCTTCGCTTGCAGTTTTTCGAAAGCACGGACCTCGATCTGGCGAATACGCTCGCGGCTGACGCCGTAGCTTTCCGACAGTTCCTCCAGCGTCACCGGGTCTTCGGCCAGCCGGCGCTGCATCAGGACGTCCTTTTCACGGTCGTTCAGGACCGACATCGCCTGCGCCAGCAGCGCGCGGCGGGTGTCAAGTTCGTCCTTGGCCTCGTAGTCGCCGGCCTGATCGCTGTCTTCGTCCTCCAGCCAGTCCTGCCACTGGGTGGAACTGTCGCCGTCCGAGCCCACCGTGGCATTCAGGCTGGCGTCCGACCCCGAAAGCCGCCGGTTCATGTCGATGACCTCGGCCTCGGTCACGTTCAGGTCGGTTGCGATCCGGGCCACGTTCTCGGGGCGCAGATCGCCTTCTTCCAGCGCGCCGACCTTGGCCTTGGCTTTCCGCAGGTTGAAGAACAGCTTCTTCTGGGCGCTGGTTGTGCCAAGCTTCACCAGGCTCCATGAGCGCAGGATGTATTCCTGGATCGAGGCCCGGATCCACCACATCGCATAGGTGGCCAGCCGGAACCCTTTTTCGGGATCGAAGCGCTTGACCGCCTGCATCAGGCCGACGTTGGCTTCGCTGATCACCTCGGCCTGCGGCAATCCGTAGCCGCGGTAGCCCATGGCGATCTTGGCTGCCAGACGCAGGTGCGAGGTCACCATCTTGTGCGCGGCTGCGGTGTCCTGATGGTCCACCCAGCGCTTGGCCAGCATGTATTCCTCTTCCGGCTCCAGCAAAGGAAACTTCCGGATTTCCTGCATGTAGCGGTTCAGGCCCTGTTCCGGGCTTGGTGCGGGAAGGTTCGTATAGGTGCTCATCGCGTGCCCCCTGTTGTATGCCCGGTGCAGTTGCGCCCCCGGGGATCGTGGAACCTATGCCTTGGGCAAGCGGCCCGCAAGACCCAGGCTTGCTGCCTGTCTTGCCACAGCTTCCTTAACGTCAGATGTCGGCCTGGTCCGTCGAATGTAAAGCCGCGCGACATTTGTCTCACGCGAATGTGCGGCTCTGTCAGATTGCAACCCGTTCTCCAAGCTCGACCACGCGGTCGCGCGGCAGGTGGTAGAAGTCGGTCGGATCGGCCGCCAGCCGGCTGAGCCCGACATAGATCCGGTCCAGCGCCAGTTCGATCCCCTGCCCGGTCGCCACTGCCCTCCGGCGGCCCAGAAAGAAGGTCGAGGCCATGACATCGAACTTCAGCCCCACGCGGCGGGCATGGGTCATCGCGCGGCTGACGTTCGGCGTCTCCATGAAGCCGAACCGCAGCGTCAGGCGGACGAAACAGCCGCCAAGCGGTTCGACCGCCGCGCGTTCCTCGGCAGTGGCATAGGGCACGCGCAGCGTCTCGACCGTCAGCAGCACGGTTTGTTCGTGCAGCACATGGTTGTGCTTGATGTTGTGCATCAGCGCCGAGGGGACGATTTCGGGGTCGCCGGTCAGGAAGAAGGCGGTGCCGGGAATGGTGGTGATGCGTTGCGAATTGCGCATCATCCGCACGAAGGACGGGACCGACACCGCAAGCTTGGCCACCCGCGTCCGCATCAGCTGCGTGCCGCGCCACCAGGCCCACATGATGAACCCGACGACCAGTGCTGCGACCAGCGGGACATAGCCGCCGTCGCCGACCTTTGCCAGGTTCGACGCCAGGAACACCAGCTCGACGGCAAGAACCGGTGCTGCCAGCGCCAGCGCCACCGGGGCCTTCAGCCGTCCCGACCGCACGAGGTAGAGAATGCCAAGCACGGTGGTCAGCACCATCGTCCCGGTCACCGCGATCCCGTAAGCCGAGGCCAGCGCGCTGGACGACCCGAACGCCACCACCAGCCACAGCACGCCGATCAGCAACAGCCAGTTCACCGCGCCGATGTAGATCTGGCCGCTTTGTCCCTCGGCCGTGTGCACGATCCGCAGACGGGGCAGGAATCCCAGCTGCACCGCGCCCCGCGCCATCGAGAAAGCGCCCGTGATCACCGCCTGGCTGGCGATCACCGTCGCGGCGGTGGCCAGCGCCACCAGGATCGGCAGCGCCGCGTCCGGGGCCATGGCGAAAAACGAATTCTCGGCCTTTTCAGGGTCGGCCAGCACCATCGCGCCCTGGCCAAGGTAATTCAGCACCAGCGCGGGAAGGACGAGGGTGAACCAGGCGATGGCAATCGGCTTGCGCCCGAAATGGCCCAGATCGGCGTAAAGCGCCTCACCCCCGGTGACCGCAAGGAACACCGCGCCCAGCACGGCAAAGGACACACCGGGATGGTGGATCAGGAAATCCGCGCCCCAGACCGGGTTGAACGACGCAAGGACCAACGGGTCATCGGCGATATGCCAAACACCAAGTCCGCCCAGCGCGAAGAACCACAGCACGCAGATCGGGCCGAAGAACCGTGCCACCCTGTCGGTTCCCTGACGCTGCACTGCAAACAGCGCCACCAGAATGCCCAGGGTGGCCGGGACGACATAGGCGGTCAGGTCGGGCAGGATCAGGCCCAGGCCCTCGACCGCCGACAGCACTGAAATCGCCGGAGTGATTGCGGCGTCGCCGGCGAACAGCGCCGCCCCGGCCAGCGCCAGCAAGAGCACCGGGACCGACCTGCGCCCGGTCGCCAGCCGCACCAGCGTGTAAAGCGCCAGAATGCCGCCTTCACCGCGGTTGTCGGCGCGCAACAGGAAGAAGACGTATTTCACCGTCACGATCAGGATCAGCGTCCAGATCAGCAACGACAGGATGCCCAGCACCTCGGCCGGACCGGGTGCCGTCGCTCCGGTCGCCTTCAGCGCCTCGCGGAACGCGTAGATCGGCGAGGTGCCGATGTCGCCGTAAACCACCCCGATCGCGCCCAATGTCAGCAGCGCAAGGCCCTGACGGTGCGTCTCGTCGGCGTGGATGTCGGAGGGCGCCTCCTGTTCGGACTTCAGATAGTCCGCGATATCTATCGCTTCCTCATTGAACAATGGCAGGTCGGGCTGCGCGTTGCGCGAACCGGGGTCGTCAGACATGTGGCACCCTTGGGCGTTGTTGTGGCGTCGGATTGTTTCTTTGGGTCAAGCGTGGCGGAGGGCGCGGCCTTCGCATTGATCTTGCGTCGCGCTGTCCGGTCCCCCCCTGGCAGGAGGGGTGCACTGAGGCTCCGATGCCGATGCCGAACACGAGTCGGCGGTCCGCATCTGGTACGCCTATAGCGGGCGCGTGACAATATGCTGCGCGTGCGAAGGCCCCTTGGCGCGGCGGCACCCGGTTGACGCCGGGTTTCAACCGGGACCGCGCGCCACGCGACGCGGCCCCGGGGACACCGTTTCGATCAGCCCTGATTGTCGTGCTGGGCCCGGACCGATTGCCGCCCCAGCCGGGTGATCCGGTAGGGTCCGCCACCTTCGGACGCGATCAGCATCTTGCGGCGAAGCGTCTGGAACAGCGCCAGCGTGCAGTCCGAAAGGACCAGCCCGTCGCGGGTGACGCAAAGGATTTCAGTGATTCTGGAAGTGCCGCCGCGCCGGTGTTCAATGCGTCCGCCCAAGGCCAGCACAGGCAGGATGCGCTGTTCGTTGCTTGAAATGTTCATGGAAGGTCCGAGGGTGAAAGCCATGCCTGACCAGAGGCAGCGGCCCATCAGGCCAGCCTCCGATCGCCTGTGCCGTCCATCGCCCGATCACTCGGGCGGGCAGCATCAGCTGGCTCCCGCAGTCTCCGACATTGGCACTCCACCGCGGCGCGTATCGTTCCCGCACGCTGCTGGGAAGGCTAGCACCGCGCCAGGCAAGGGGGCGCAACCGGGGAAGGCTCGGAGCGGCTGGGAACAGCCGTCCGGACCTGCTGGCGGCGGGCGGGCGGGTCTCAGGCGTTCCGCAGACCGGCGATCAGGGACGCCAAGTCCACTGGCAATGCCGCTGCAAACTCCAGCCTCTCGCCCGAAACCGGATGCAGAAAGCCAAGGGTCGCCGCATGCAGCGCCTGCCGGGGAAAAGCGTTGCCCGCCGCAGCCCCGGCGCCCAGTTCCTTTTCCGACAGCCGCTTCTTGCCGCCATAGGTCTGATCGCCGACCAGACCATGGCCCGCATAGGCAAGATGCACCCGGATCTGATGCGTCCGCCCGGTTTCAAGCCAGCATTCCACCAGCGCCGCCTGATTGGAAAAGGCTTCGATCACCCGGACCCGGGTGACGGCATGGCGCCCGGTTTCCCAGACCACGGCCTGCCGCTGGCGGTCGGTCTTGTGCCGGGCAAGCCCGGTTGCAAGCCGGAACACGCCCGCGCTTTCGACGCTGACCCCGCGCAGACCGCGAAGCCGGGCGTCCGAGGCCATCGGCACCCCGTGCACCAGCGCCAGATAGCGGCGGGTGACGGAATGATCCGCGAACTGCGCCGCCAGCCCGTGATGCGCCCGGTCGGACTTCGCTACGACCAGAAGCCCGGTGGTGTCCTTGTCGATCCGGTGCACGATCCCCGGCCGCCGCGCGCCGCCAATCCCCGACAGGCTGTCGCGGCAATGGTGCAGAAGCGCGTTGACCAGCGTGCCGGCAGGCGAACCCGGCGCGGGGTGGACGACCATTCCCGCCGGCTTGTCGATGACGATCAGATCGGCGTCCTCCCAAACCACGGTCAGGGGAATCGCCTCGGGAAGGGTCTCGATCTCGGTCGCGGGATAAAGGCGCAGCGCGTAAACCTCTCCCGCCGCGACCTTTGCCTTCTGGTCGGTGACAACGGTGCCGCCAAGGCTGACCGCACCCTCGGCGATCATCCGCGCCAGCCGCGAGCGTGACAGGGCTGCGTCCTCTGGCACGGCGGCGGCAAGCGCCTTATCAAGGCGTGTGGCGGCCGCGTCGCCGATGGTGACGGTCAGGATGTCGCCACGCTCATCGTCGAAAGGCTCATCCATGCCCGATCCTGTCTTGCCCGACCCTGTCATGCCCGATCCTGTCCTGCCGCCCAGCCTGCGGTTCCTGAAATGGCTGGTGATCCTGCTGACGCTTACGATGATCATCGGCGTCATAACCGTGGTTGCGGTGCTTGTCACCCGAATGCCGCAGGCATTCAGCGCTCCGGCCCCGTCGCTGCCGAACGGTTTCGTGCTGCCCGAAGGCGCGCAGGCAGAGGCGGTGACCTTCGGCAAGGGCTGGATCGCGGTGGTGACCGACGACGCGCGGATCCTGATCTTCGGCAAGGACGGCACCCTTCGGCAAGAGGTGGCGCTGACCCCCTGAAGCTGGCCGAGGTTAGGGCCGGGGCTGGCCGGAAAACGACGCAAGTCTGCCGGAGACAAGCATGAGCCCGGTCGGCGGCTTCGCCAAGGTCTGACCAAAGAGGGAGACGTCACGGATGATCGGAGACCTGGGTGCCGCGGATGCCACCGCGCTTGCCGAGCTGGTGGCGAAGGGCGAGGTTTCGCCGGACGAGCTTCTGGATGCGGCACTTGCCGCGGTCGAGGCCCGCAACCCCGCCCTGAACGCCGTGGTGCTGATGCAGGAAGCCGTGGCGCGCCAAAGCATCGCCGAGGGTCTGCCGCGTGGGCCGTTCCGGGGCGTGCCGTTCCTGATCAAGGATCTGGGCATCGAGGCGAAGGATTTTCCCAGCCACAACGGCAGCCGCCTTCTGGCCAACACCCGCTATGCTAGGGATTCCAGCATCTTCGCCCGGATCAAGGCGACAGGGGTCGTCACTTTCGGGCGGACCACCAGCCCCGAAGGCGGGATTGGCGCCGCGACCGAGGCTGCGGTCTACGGCGGGCCGACGCGGAACCCGTGGAACCTTGACCACACGCCCGGCGGGTCGTCGGGCGGTGCGGGGGCGGCGGTGGCTGCCGGGATCGTCGCTTTCGCGCATGGGTCGGACGGTGGCGGATCGGTGCGCATCCCGGCCGCGTCCTGCGGGCTTTTCGGCTTTAAGCCCACCCGCGCGCGGCTGCCCGACGGCCCCTATGTCGGAGAAAGCTGGGCGGGCATGGCGATCGACGGGTTCCTCACCCGGTCGGTGCGCGACACGGCGGTGATGCTGGACGCCTGCGAAGGCGCCGACCTTGGTGCGCCCTATTGGGCGCCGCCCTTGGCGCAGGGCCATGCTGCAGCGATCTCGCGCCCGCCACGGCGGCTGCGCGTGGCGATCTGCGACACCACGCTGACCGGCGCGAAGGTCCACCCCGAAGTTGCAAGCGCCGTGCAGGACGCGGGCCGGCTGCTGGAGGCGCTTGGTCACAAGGTCGTCCCCGCGCGCCCGGACGCCGACGTGCCGATGATGTTGCGGGCCTGGACCGATATCGTGGCGGTCGGCAACGCTCTGGGAATTCGCAGCGCGCTGAAGGGTCGCCCCCTGACCAGCGATCTGGTCGAAGGCGTCGGTCGCGGCGCCGCAGCTTATGCCCGGACGCTGGATCCGACCCGCTATCTTGAAGCCATCGGCGAGATCCACGCCTTCGGGCGCCAGATGGCCGGCTTCTTCGAGCCTGAAACCGGTGGCGGCCCCGACATCCTGCTGACGGCCACGCTGGCCGAGCCTCCGGCAAGGATCGGCCGCTTCGACCACGCGACCGAGGATTATGTCGCCTATCGCACCGGGCCGGATGGCATCTTCGCCTACTCGCCGTTCTGCGCCCCGTTCAACGCCAGCGGCCAGCCCGCCGCCAGCCTGCCCCTGGGCTGGTCGCGGGACGGCCTGCCGATCGGCATCCACCTTGCCGCCGCATTCGGCCAGGACGAGCTTCTGATCGCCTTGTGCGCAGAGGTTGAGCGCGCCGCCCCCTGGGCCGGGAAACGCGCGCCGATGGCCGGTTGAACAGAATGGAATCGCTTGCCTTCGGTCCAGACTGCCGGACAGTATGATCAAACATTCCCTGGGGAGGGTGCAGGCTTGACCGCTGAGGTGACAATTTCCGCGCGCAACGTGGTCAAGGCTTTCGGACAAGGCGCGGGTGCTCACAAGGCGCTGGACGATGTTTCGGTCGATATCCGGAAGGGCGAGTTCTTCACCCTCCTCGGCCCGTCGGGCTGCGGCAAGACCACGTTGCTGCGGCTGATCGCCGGGTTCGAGATGCCGACCGGCGGCACGATCCTGCTGGACGGGGTCGACATCACGACGATGCCGCCAAACAGGCGCCCGGTGAACACGGTGTTCCAGTCTTACGCGCTGTTTCCGCACCTGACGGTCGCGCAGAACATCGGCTTCGGGCTGGAAATGCTGGGCAAGCCCGCCAGCGAGGTGAAGGCGCGGACCGACCTCATGCTATCCTTGGTGAAGCTTGAGGCGATGGCAGGGCGCCGGACCAGCCAGCTTTCGGGAGGCCAGCAGCAGCGGGTGGCCTTGGCGCGGGCGCTGGCGCCGCAGCCAAAGGTGCTGCTGCTGGACGAGCCCCTGTCGGCGCTGGACCTCAAGCTGCGCAAGGAAATGCAGATCGAACTCAAGCGGTTGCAGGCGGAAACCGGGATCACCTTCATCTTCGTCACCCATGATCAGGAAGAGGCACTGACGATGTCCGACCGGATCGCGGTGATGAGTGCGGGCCGGGTCCAGCAGGTCGGCACGGCGAAAGAGATCTACATCCACCCGAAGAACCGTTTCGTCGCCAGCTTCATCGGCGAGACCAATTTTCTGACCGGCAGCGCCGAAGCCGGCGCCATGACCCTTGCGACCGGCGAACGGGTTGCCGTGGCCGGGCTGGCGGCGGGTGGCACGGTCACCGTCAGCGTCCGGCCCGAACAGCTGCGCCTTGGCCTTGCGGGCGACGGTCTGGCGGCCAAGGTCCGGTCGCTGGTCTACTTCGGGACCGACACCCATTGCCACCTGGCGCTGCGCGACGGCACCGAAATCGTCGCCCGGCTGCAAAGCCCGGCGTCGGGCGAAGCCGGGATGACCGAAGGGCAGGATGTGGGGATCAGCTTCACCCCCGGTGCGGTGCAGCGGGTGGACGAATGACCAAAAGCCCCGCCGAAGCGGCAGACATCGCACGGTCGGACCGGAACGGCTGGCTGCTGGTCACGCCATCGCTGATCGTGCTGGGGTTCGCGGCGATCCTGCCGCTGTTCGTCATGGTGGTCTATTCCTTCCTGACCCCGGGCGACTTCGGCAATGTCGAGTGGCAGTTCTCCTGGGACGGCTGGGTGTCGATCCTGTTCCAGCGCGACATCTTCGACGGCACGCTGGGCCTTGCCGACGCGCACCTGACGATCATCTGGCGGTCGGTCTGGCTGTCGGTGCTGACCACGCTGATCGCCTTTGCGCTTGGGTTTCCGACCGCATGGTTCATCGCCACCCGGCCGCCCGGCCAGCGCACGCTGTGGCTGTTCCTGATCACCATTCCGTTCTGGACCAACCTGCTGATCCGCACCTTCGCGATCCTCGAGGTGATCCGGTCGGAGGGGCTGATCAACACCGCCCTTCTGGGCCTTGGAATCGTCGACGAGCCGGTGCAGATGCTGTACACCGACGGGGCGGTTCTGGTGGGGATGGCCTACGTCTACCTGCCACTGATGGTGCTGCCGCTTTATGCCGCGATCGAGGGCTTCGACATGCGGCTGATCGAGGCGGCGCATGACCTTTACGCCAGCCGCTGGCGCGCGCTGCGGCGGGTCATCCTGCCGCTCGTAAAGCCCGGCATCGTGGCGGGGTCGATCCTGGTCTTCATCCCCTCGCTTGGGGCCTATGTCACGCCACGGGTGCTGGGCGGCGGCAAGAACATGATGATCGGCAACTTCATCGAGCTGCAGTTCGGACAAGGCCGCAACTGGCCGCTTGGAGCAGCGCTTTCGGTGACGCTTCTGGTCATCATCGGCGTGGCGCTGATCTTCTACACCCGCGCCTCGACCAAGGTGGCGCCCCATGGCTAAGGGCTATTCGGTCACCCGCCTGCCGGGCTTTTCCGCCATCGCCCTGCTGGCCTTTGTGCTGCTGTATGTGCCAATCTTCACGCTGGTTTTCTACAGCTTCAACGCCGGCCGCACGATCATCGACTTCGACGGCTTTTCGTTGCAATGGTATGCCGTGGCCTGGAACAACGAGGCGGTGCGCGAGGCCGCGATCCGGTCTCTGGTCATTGCCTTCTGGGCCACGTTGATCGCGACCTCGGTGGCGACACTTGCCGCCCTTGGCACCACGCGCCGGCGGGCGTTCCGGGGGCAGACGGGCGTTTATCTTGCGATCAACCAGCCCCTGATGGTGCCCGAGATCGTGACCGGCGTCGCCCTCCTGATCGTCTTCGCCAGCGTCAAGGTCGCGACCGGATATTCCGGCCTTGGCTATCTGATCATCGCGCATGCGGCCCTGTGCATCCCGCTGGCCTACCTGCCGATCCGCGCCCGGCTGGAAGGCATGGACCTGCGGCTGGAAACCGCCGCCGCCGATCTTTACGCCGGCCCCTGGCTGGTCTTTCGTCGCATCACCCTGCCCTTGCTTGCGCCGGGGATCATCGCCGGCGCGATGCTGGCCTTCATCACTTCGCTTGACACCGTGGTGCTGACCGAATTCGTGAAATCCGCCGGTCAGGATACCTTGCCCACCTACATGCTGGGACAGTTGCGCCGCGGGGTGACACCCGAAGTGAACGCGATCTCGACCGTGCTTTTGGGACTGACCGTGGTCATCCTGACCGCATTCTTCCTGCTTACCCGCAATCGGCGCTAGCAAAAGACGCCGCCCAACAAGGAGACGACGATGAGAAAGACGATGACCGCCCTGGCCCTTCTGCTGGCGGCCAGCCCCGCCCTCGCAGAGGGGGAATTGCAGCTTTACAACTGGGGCAACTACACCAGCCCCGAGCTTCTGGCGAAGTTCGAGGCCGAGACCGGGATCAAGGTCACCGTCACCGATTACGACAGCAACGACACCGCCCTTGCCAAAATCGAGGCCGGCGGCGCCGGGTTCGATCTGGTCGTGCCGTCGGCAAACTATGTGCCGATCTGGATCGAAAAGGGTCTGGTGCAGGAGCTTGATCTGGCCAAGCTTGCAAACCACGCCAACATCGCCCCGGAATGGCTGAACGTCGCCTACGACCCAGGCCGCAAGTTCAGCGTTCCGTGGCTGTGGGGCACGACCGGCGTGGGGGTCAACACGTCGGTATATGCCGGCGACATCAACACCAGCGCGATCTGGCTGGACCCACCAGAAGAGCTGAAGGGCAAGGTCAACGTGACGCCCGAGATGAACGACGTCGTGTCTCTGGCCACGATGTATGTCGGCGGCGAGCCCTGCACGGAAGACACCGAAGTGCTGAAGAAGGTCCGCGACGTGCTGCTGGCGGCCAAGCCCCACTGGATGTCGATGGACTATGGCATGGAAGACAAGATGGCCACCAATGACGTGCCGGCCAGCATGTACTGGAACGGTGCGATCCTGCGCGCGCGGCTGAAGAACCCCGACGTGGCCTATGGCTACCCGAAGGAAGGCTTCATCGTCTGGATGGACCAGGTGATGCTGTTGTCCGACGCCCAGAATGTCGAGGAGGCCTACAAGTTCCTCGACTTCATCATGGTGCCGGAGAACGCGGCGTTGATTTCGGCCTTCGCGCGCTATGCCAACGGCATCGCGGGGTCCGAAGCCTTCATGCCGGCGGACATGAAGGACGCACCCGAACTGGTGATCCCGGCCGAGTTTGCCGACAAGGGCGCCTTCGTTCCGACCTGCAGCCCGAAGGCGCAGGAATACATCACGGCGATCTGGACGGAATTGCAGAAGTAAGGCCCGGTGCCGGCGTCGGGCAGGGGGTTTCACACCCCCCGCACCCCCCGCGGGATATTTATGCAGAAAGGATGGCCATGCTTGAGTGGTCGGCCACGGAGCTTTCGCATGCGATCCGGTCCCGCAAGGTCGCGCCCTCCGAGGTGATGGCCGCCTGGCTGGAGCAAGTCGCGCTGGTGAACGGTCCGGTCAATGCGCTGGTGTCGCTGCGCGATCCCGACGCGCTGCTGGCCGAGGCGCGGGGGCTTGACGATGTGCCGCCCCTTGGCTGGCTGCATGGGATACCCTTTGCCGTCAAGGACCTGGTGGCAACGAAGGGGCTGCGCACGACCTGGGGCTCGCCGATCTTTGCCGGGCATGTGCCGGACGCGGATGACCTTCTTGCCGCACGGCTGCGGGGGGCGGGGGCGGTGATTGCCGCGAAGACCAACGTGCCGGAATGGGGCAAGGGGTCGCATTCCTTTAACCCGGTGTTCGGGGTCACGCGGAACCCCTATGACCTGACGCGGAGCGCAGGGGGATCTTCAGGTGGGGCGGCGGCGGCGCTTGCAGCGCGCATGGCCTGGGTTGCCGACGGGTCGGACATGATGGGGTCGTTGCGCAACCCCGCCGCCTTCTGCAACGTCTACGGCTTCCGGCCGACCTGGGGCCTTGTGCCTGCTGATGCCGAGGGCGATACCTATCTTGGCACGCTTACGACGGACGGACCGATGGCCCGGACGGTCGAGGATGCGGCCCGGCTTCTTCTGGTGCTGGCGGGCGAGAACCCCGAAGTGCCCTTCCCCCGCGCGGTGCCCGACCTGTTGTCGGGTCTGGAACGGGGGGTGAAGGGTCTGCGGATCGGCTGGCTGGCCGACTGGGGCGAAGCCTATCCGATGGAGCCGGGAGTTCTTGATCTTTGCGCTGCGGCATTGCGCCTGTGCGAAGACATGGGCGCGATTGTCGAGCCCGTGCCGCCGCCCTTCCCGGCCGAAAAGCTTTGGTCGTCCTGGGTAACGCTGCGGGCCATGCTGTCTGCGGGCGGCCAGCGCAACCTTGCTGACGACCCCGCCAGACGCGCCCTGACCAAGCCCGAGATGCTTTGGGAGATCGAGCGGGGCCTGAGCCTGACGGCGCAGGCGGTCTTTGACGCCAGCGTGATCCGCAGCCGCTGGCACGCCCAGGCGGCGCGGCTGTTTGACCGCTTTGACGCGCTGGTCCTGCCCTCGGCCCAGGTCTGGCCCTTCCCCGCCGACTGGCGCTGGCCGCAGGCGATCAACGGGCGCGCGATGGACACCTACCACCGCTGGATGGAGGTGGTCGTTCCCGCCAGCCTGATCGGCCTGCCCGCCCTGTCGGTCCCCGTGGGGTTTGGGCCGGGGGGCCTGCCGATGGGCATGCAGATCATCGGCCGGTCGGGCGATGATGCCGGGGTGCTGGCCATCGGACAGGCCTGGCACCGCGCGACCGAGTGGCCGCAGCGCCGCCCGCCTCTGGTCGCGGGCGCAGTTTCGCGCTAGGGCTTCCGGACAGGAGGCACCATGCGCGTTCTCGTCATCGGATCGGGGTCCATCGGGCGGCGGCACCACGAAAACCTGCAGGCCCTTGGGGCCTCGTCACGGCTGGTCTCGTGGCGCGAGGGCGGGCTTGGCGGCGCGCTTGCGGCGCTGGAGGGGGCCGAGGCCGTAGTGATCGCTACCGCAACCGACATTCGCCTGCCGCTGATCGAGGCGGCGGCGGCGCAAGGACTGCCTATCTATGTCGAAAAGCCGCTTGCCTTCCGTCCGGACGATATCGAGGTGATTGCCGGGCTTGCAGCACCAGTTGCGGACCGCTCGATGCTGGGTCTGATGCTGCGCTATCACCCGGCGGTGCGAGCGCTGGCCGGATCGGACCTGTCCGACGTCTTTCAGTTCGCGCTGACCATCGGCCATGACGTGACCCAGTGGCGGCAGAACTGGCGGTTTTCGGAAAGTTATGCCGCGCGGGCGGACGGCGGCGGCGTGCTTCTGGACCTCTGCCACGAGCTTGACCTTGCCGCCTGCCTGTTCCCGGGGCTGGAGGTGACGCGCGTCGAAAGCCTGGGCCATCCGGCCTTCCCCGGCGTGGATTTCTCCAGCCGGGTCTCGCTGCGGCGGCAGGGCCTGGTCGGCGATGTTGCGATGGACTACCTGACCCCCCGGCTGCACCGTCGCACCACGCTGCGCGGGACCGAACGGATGCATGACTTCGACTTCGCCGCACAGGCCTACCTCGTGACCGAAGCCGCCGGGCCCCGCCCGCTTGACCTGCCCCTGGAACGCAACGCCATGTTCCTTGACGCGATGCGCGACTTTCTGGCGCTGGCCGGCGGGACCACGACCTCTGGCAACCCGCTGATGCCGCGTCTGGACCTGTGCCTGCCGTCGGCGCGGCTGGTGGCGGCGGCCTGGGCTGCGCGCAGTTTCGTCGGTGAGATCACGAAGGAGATCCCATGATCCTGGGTCACATCGGGGCCCGGAAGGGCTCCAAGGGCGTGCCGCGCAAGAACTTCAGGCTCTTGCACG
>JANOER010000048.1:0-2827 GCA_031441285.1 Rhodobacterales bacterium | reverse complement strand
AATGGTGAAGATCATCATCGCAAAGCTCATGATCCGCGCCATCTCGCGCCCCTTGAAGAGGTCGCGGATCATCGCGACCGACACGACGCGCGGCGCCGAAGCCCCGATGCCTTGCAGAGCCCGGGCCGCAAGCAGGGTTTCAAGCGTCGGGGCCGCGTAGCAGGCAAGGGCTGCGAACGCATACAGGCTGAAGCCCAGCAGGATCACGCGCTTGCGTCCGAACCTGTCGGACAGCGGCCCGACAAACAGCGTGCCAAGCCCCATGCCAAAGACGAAACTGGTCACCACCAGTTGCGCCGAGTTCGGGGCGAGGGGGGAAAGCGGCGCGGCAATGTCGGGCAGGGCGGGCAGCATCGCGTCGATCGACAGCGCGATGGTGGCGAAAAGCATCGCCATCAGCGCCACGAATTCGGCATGTGACGCCGGCTTTTCGGTCACGAGGCGGCGCTGTCGTCTTGGCCGGCCAGATCGGTGATCACCTGTCCCCAAAGCTCGGGCGGTTGCGCGCCGCTGACCACGTATTGCTGTGCGATCAGGAAAGTCGGGACCGCGCTGACGCCCTTTTGGCGCGCATCGGCATCGCGGGCGGCGATGTCGTCGCAGTCGGCGTCCGACTGCAGCAGACGCAGCGTGGCCGTCCGGTCCATTCCCGCTTCGCCTGCGATATCGGCCAGCGTGTCGCGGTCGCCGATGTCGCGGCCTTCCGACCAGTAGGCGCGCATCAGCCGGTCAACGACATCGGCCTGCCGTCCCTCGATCCCGGCCCAGTGGATCAGGCGGTGCGCGTCCAGCGTGTTCGGCATCCGCGGCGGCAGGTCGGGGTCCATGTCGACGCCGGCCGCACGGGCCACCTCGCGCAGACGGTCGGTCATCGCGGCCAACCGCGAGGCGCCGCCGAACTTTGCCTCAAGATAGGCCCGCTTGTCGGCGCCTTCGGGGGCCATGTCCGGGTTCAGCTGGAACGGGTGCCACTGGATCACGAAGGGATGGTCGGGATGGCCGGCCAGAGCGCGGTCAAGGTTGGCCTTGCCGATTAAGCACCAGGGACAGACGGGATCAGAGAAGATGTCGAGACGGATGGTTGGGCGAATTTTGGGTGGGGTCATGGGTCGGGTCTCTGGTAAAGTGCTGGAAGTGCGCGGCGGATCAGTTTGCCGTTCGCGGTGCGGGGCAATGTGTCAAGGTGCTGGTAGTGCCTTGGCTGCTTCCAGCGGGCAAGAGCAAGTTTGGCGCGCTGGTGCAGGGTTTCGGCATCGATCGCGCAGGGTGCCTCGTAAAAAAGCGCGATCACCGAGGTATCGGGCGCCGGAAAGACCTCGGCTGCGGCGCAGGCGATCAGGCCGGGCAGGTCGCTGAACGCCGCCTCGACCTCACCGGGCGCGACGCGAAAGCCGCCGGCGTTCAGTAGATCGTCGCGGCGGCCAAGATGGGTGACGGCGCCATCCGCAGCCATCACCGCCATGTCGCCGGTGCGGAACCAGCCTCCTTGCGGCGGGGCTTCCCCCAGATAGCCCCGCATCAGGCCGGGATCGCCGGTGCCGATGGCGATCTCGCCCGCCGTGCCGCGCGGCACCGGGTGGCCCGCGTCGTCCAGAAGCGCTGCATGGCGGCCGGTCTGGACATAGCCGGTCGTGCCCGGCGGGGCAGGGCGGGTGGGTGCGCCGGAAAGGTAGGTCGAAACCTCGGTCATCCCAAGCGCCTGATGGATATTTGTGCCGGTCGCGGCCTCCCAGGCTGTGCGGGTGGCGTCGGGAAGGGCCTCGCCCGCCGACAGGCCGTGGCGCAGGTGCGGCAAGGCCGGGAAGGGCGTGCGCAGCATCTGGCGATAGATCCCGGGGGCGGCGGCAAAAATAGTGGCGCGGGCGCGGGCGATCAGGTCGGGCAGCGCCGCAGTCTGCGTGCCGGGCGCGGGGACAAGGGCAGTTGCCCCCACGGTCCAGGGGTCCAGCAGGCCGGTGCCAAGCGTATAGGTCCAGTTCATCGCCCCGGCGTGCAGGAGGCGGTCGTCGGGGCCAAGACCCTCCCATTCCGCGTGCATGGCGGCACGGGCAAGGACCGCCCGGTGGGCGTGGGAAACCGCCATTGGCCGGCCTGAACTGCCCGAGGTGAAGATGACATAGGCCTCGCGGTTCGGGTCACCCAGGGCCACAGGCAGCGGCGGATGGCGTTCCCAAAGACCAAGGTCGGGTGCCAGCACCGGGGCAGGGTGGTCCGGCAGGGCAAGACCCGCATCGGCCACGATCAGGGCGGGCCGGACCAGGGCTGCAAGGCGGGTCACCTCGGCCCCGGTCAGGGCGGCCGACGTAGGCACCGGCACCAGCCCGGCCGCGATTGCGCCCAGAAACAGGATCGGGAAGGCCGGGCCACTGTCCAGCCGCATCAGCACGCGGTCGCCGGGGGCAAGACCAAGTCCGTCCAGCCATCCCGCACAGCCAAGGCACATCGCGCGCAGGCGGGTGTAACTGATCACCTCGTCGCGGTCGGGGTGCAGGATCACCAGCGCCGGTTTGTCCGACAGCGCCTTGGCTTGGCCAAGCACATGGGCTGCCAGGTTGAAGGCTGCTGGCAAGGCCGGATAGGGCCGGGTGTCGATGACCGAAGGCATGGCCTTGGGTGCCACCGACGCGGCCCGGTTGCAAGCGCGGGGCGGGTGGACTATCGGGTGTTCCATGCAGCCGACCGATCCGAGAACCATGATCCGCGTGGCCCGCGACGCCAAGAACGGCGCGGGCGCCGAGGCGCAGGTCGAGCCGCTGAACCTTGGCGAACGGGTGCGCGAACTGCGCCGGTCGCTGGGCTGGACGCTGGAAGAGGCGGCAAAGCGGGC
>JANOER010000047.1:0-3331 GCA_031441285.1 Rhodobacterales bacterium | reverse complement strand
GCACTGTGTCAACCTGCTGGGCCAACGCCTGAGCGCGCAGGACTTCGACCGTCAGGTCGCCGAGTTCCAGGTCCGCGTCATTCGCGGGCTCTCGCGCACCGGTGGCGTTCGCCCGCTCATTCCGGAACGGCTTCACCGCCCTTGGCATACCCGTCACAGAAGTCGTGGGACAGGTCTGTCCGGAGAAAGGGGATGTCCACCCATCAGATGATTTGTGCAACAGGGCCCGTCTACGACCTGAAGAAGGTTGCCCCGCAGGCCTGGGCCGCAGGCGACAAGATCTACTGGGACAACACCGCCAATCAGACGACCAAAACCCTGACCGCGAACACGCTGATCGGTATGGTGACCGAAGCCGTTGCGGGTGGGGCCACTGATCTGATCGGCCGGGTGCGGCTGAAAGGCGCGTTCTGATGAGCGCCTTCGCCTCCGCCGTCGGCGCTTTCTTCGCCGATCCGAACATGGGGCGCGACGCAGTTTACATCGCCGATGGCGGAGCGCCCGTTCTGGCGCGCGTCGTCGCCCGGCGTGCCGATGCCGTCAACGACTTCGGCGATGCGCGGCTCTGGTCGGAAACCACGCTCGTCGACATGCGTGTGGCCGAGGTGCCGAACCCGCGCCCCGGCGTACTGGTTGGAGGGAAGAATGCGTTGACTTACGACAGCCCGTCGATCTCTCTTGCGACCAGGTGCTGCAGGCGCCACAGGCCGCCGTCGTGGATGCCGCGGGCTTCCAGATACGTCACAGTGTTTAGCAGGTACTCCGCACCGCTGCCCCAGTCGCTGCAGGTCATGGCCAATGTCCAGGCGACATCTTCAAGGGGCAGGCGTCCGGCATGGTAGGGAGAAGCACGGTTCATCACGAAGCTCAGCGCCTTGACGGTGCTGTTGGCCGTCTGCACGGTGACCCAGCGCGGCATGCTGTTGATGGGCTTCACCGTAAATTCGCGGCGGAACAACCGGTCCAAATGGGGTTCGACGTTTTCCTGCGACAATCCTTAGAGAACGCCGCTGCATTGCCCGCCGCGATCGAGCGCCATCATGAGGCCCGGCTGGTCGGGCGTGCCGCGAAAGCGATGCTGGCGCAGGCAGAAGGCGCGATGCCAACTCCTCGCCACGCCGGTCTGCTCCGCCTTGTGCTCGATCTCGGGCTTCCAGATAAGCGAGCCGTAGGCGAACAATTGTGTCGGCTTGCCAGGATCCGGATAGCTGCCGGCGATGAGCGCCCGTGTTTCGGGCGGGCAGCCCCGCTCAAGGGATCTGGTCCGGACGCTGAAAGACCCGAACACAAGATCAGACCCGATGGGCGAGAACCGTGAAGAAGCCGGGGAAAAAACGCCCCTCCACCCGGTTCCTTCGGTCGGACAGGGCCTCGAAGGTCTTCTCCAGCGCGACCAGTCCGACGCGATCCTGCGTGTCCCCGTAGCCGTTGATGCTGGTCGCGACCAGCGTCAGACCGGCATTGTCCAGCCAGCCGAGGACCTCTTCCAGGCTGTGCTGGGTTTCCTGCGGATGCAGCACCTGGTCGCGGAACCAGGACCGCAGGTGGGTGGCATCGGTCCGGTCGGGGCTGAGTGTCGCAAAGCGCGCGAAGGCCGCATCCTCGCCCTCGGCGGCCAGGATCGTGCGGACATGGGACAGGAAAGCGCGCCGACCATAGATATGGTAGAGCCCGACAAACAGGAACCCGTTCGGCGCGACCAGACGGCAGGCCCGGGCGAAGGCGCCGGCACAGTCGGGCGTGTGATGCAGGACACCGATGCTGACCACGAGGTCGAAGCAGCGGCCGGGGTCGAAATCGAACAGGTCCGACCGCACGAACCCGGTCCAATCCGCGGTGCCGTTCAGCCGCGAGACCTCGGCCGCCCTGGCCAGCGCCTTTTCGGTCATGTCCACCGCCGTGACCCGCTTGCCATAGGCCAGCGCCATCGCATTGGTCGCCCACCCCGCGCCGCAGCCCAACTCCAGCACCTCGGCAATCCCGTCGTTGGACAGGACCGCATCCAGGTCCGGGTAGGCCCGGATCGGGTTGTCGCGGACATGTCGGGCCGCATCCTCGGCCGAGCCATAGAAGTTGAAGGGGAGTTGTTCGTAAAAGTCCCGAACCTGCGCCGTGACCGCGTCCTTTGTCCCTGGTTCCATCATTTCCCCCCCCTTTTTCGCCCGTCATCCCGGACCCTTTGGTCTAGAACCGCGTCCGGAACCGCCGTGCGGCAAGGGCCAGCCCTGCGGCCGCAGCCGCCATGATGCCAAGGGCGATCCGGGTCGGCCGGTCATCCAGCATGACTGCGGCCAGAACGGCAAGGCCAGCCAGACCCCAGAGGGCAGAGGCCATGCGGTCCAGCCGACGGTGCATCCGACCGCAGGTCGCACAGATCCGTCCATGCAGGATATGGCGGTCTGACGGCAGGGTCGGCAGCGCGGGATCCGGACCGCTGTTCTGCGCCGTGGCAAAGCCCCGGTAGAACGGCAAGCCCCGGCCGAAGCGGTCCAACCACCTGCGGTATTCGATGACCAGACGGTCCGATGTCTTGATCGGCATCCAGACTTCGCGCAGCGGCAAGGCAAGGCGTTCGATCTGCGCATGCTGTCCCACCACCACCGCCATGTCCTGCTCCAGGATCCGGCACTGGCTCAGGTGTTCCAGCCAGCGCGGCTTCAGCCGTTCCCGCGTCGAGGTGAAATTGCTGTACTTGCGATAGAGCAGCCGGCAGCGGTTCTTTCCCAGCGGCAGGGAAAACAGATCCAGCCCGGCAATCAGGGCGGGATCGCGGTATTTCGAGGCATAGCGGATCAGGTTCGGGGCGACGAACTCTACCTGGGCTCCGCCAAGGGTCGGGCTGCCTTCGGCGCGGACCAGCCCAATTGATCGATAGGTGCCGCGGATGCCGGACAATCCGCTGTCGAGGATCTGGAAATCCAGCGGTTTCGCCGCCGCCCGAAGGCCGCCGCCCCGCACCCCGTCGTGAGCGATATGGATATGCGCCACGTCGATGACGTTCTCGATCAGATAGGTCTGGTCATAGGGCAGGTCCATCTGGAAGGTGACGCTGAAGACTTCGGCCCCGTCGGGGTGCGCTGCCGGCGGGATCAGGCCCGGATCTGCGCCGGCCGGGTCGCCGGCCCAGACCCAGACGATGTCATGCCGGATCGCCACGGGATAGGCGCGGACATGGGCGGATTCGGGGATGTTCTTGTCGGGGTAAAGCTGCGGGATCAGGACGCAGCGCCCAGCCGACCCGAACTGCCAGCCGTGATAGAGGCATTCCAGCTTGCCGTCGATCATCTGCCCGTCCGACAGGCGCGCCGCCCGGTGCGGGCAGCGGTCCTTC
>JANOER010000046.1:0-7482 GCA_031441285.1 Rhodobacterales bacterium | reverse complement strand
GCGACAGCGGTGGCAAGGACAACCAGCCCATGCAGGGCAAGCCCCTCTGGTCGCCGCTTGTTCGCCACCATCCAGTTGGTCTGAAATACGAAATCGGCCAGAACATGGGCGAGGAGGAGGGCGGCGAGGGTTTCAGTCATTGATGTGTCCCAAGTTCGCGCTCGAAGGCCGAGACCACGGCCTTGATGTCCCACCAGTTGGCACCCTGCAGCCGATAGCTTGCGGCAGCGGCGCTGATGCCCAGGGATTTGGCGATGGAGGCTCCGGAAGGTTCCGACCGATCCAATGCCAAGATCATCGCTTCGGCCTGCTCCGGCGTCCATTTGCGGGCCACCTGGTCGGCAAGACGGGCTGCGGCCCAGGTCATTTCGTTCAGTTTGCGGGTCATGCTGGCGATGCTGAACACCGAGCGCCTGGGCATTTCGTCAAGCAGTTCACCGGAAACGACGAAGGCGTTGCCGGTCTCCGCCGCGAGGGATTGCGCGCGTTCTGCAGCAATTTCGTCAATGCCGACTGAAAAGCGGCAGAGCGGGCCTCTGAGGCAGCGCAATCGGGCAGTGCACAGCAAGGCAAATCTTAACGCATTTTCAGGCTGCATGAGCAGAACCTGCCATCCATCGCCGCGATGGCGTGCGAAGGGCGCATCCGAAAATCTTGCCGTCTCGGCAATGGCTTCAATGGCGAGATCAGTTGCCTGCTGCCCGGCTTTGCGCGAGCCGATGAGGTCTCCAGTCAGGACAGCTGCATCAATCATGAACTCACCATTATCATTTGGTGACGCCGTGCTTCAAGTAAATTCAGCTAATAGGCTTAATTGTATAACTATAAAGCCTCAAGACTTGACCCCTACATGAACCCCAGTTCCAGCTTTGCCTCGTCGGACATCATGTCCATGCCCCAGGGCGGGTCAAAGGTCATGTGGACATCGACCTGCTTCACCCCCGGCAAGGGTTCGACCGCGCCCGCGACCCACCCCGGCATTTCACCCGCGACCGGGCAGCCGGGGGCGGTCAGGGTCATGGTCACGTCAACCTCGTTCTCGGGGCCGATCTCGATCGTGTAGACTAGGCCGAGGTCGTAGATGTTGACCGGGATCTCGGGGTCGAACACTGTGCGGCATGCCTCGACGATCTGCGGGTAAAGCGGATGATCGGTGGAGGAGGGCTTGATCAGCGGTTTGCCCTCAATCTGGTCCTGCATGGTCGGCGTCCTGCCCTGGTTGTTGACCAATTATATAGGGAATGGGACGGTCAAGGTCCAGAGCAGGTGAAAGGAGACTAGAACGGGATCTCGTCATCCATGTCGGACCGGCCCCCGCCCCCGCCGCCGCCCGACCCACCGCTCGAGCCGGATCCGCTGCGTCCTGCCGAACCGCCCGAACCGCCGTCACCGCCGGAGAATCCGCCGCCACCCTGGCCGCCGAAATCATCCGAGCCACCGCGGTCGTCGTAGCCGCCGCCCGACCCGCCGCCCGACCCGCCGCCTGACCCGCCGTCACGGCCGCCCAGAAGCGTCAGGCTTCCGCCGTAAGGCCGGAGCACAACCTCGGTCGAATACTTGTCCTGACCGGACTGGTCCTGCCATTTGCGGGTTTCAAGCTGCCCCTCGATATAAACGGTCGAACCCTTCTTCAGATACTGCTCGGCGATCTTGCCCAAAGCTTCGTTGAAGATCGCGACCGAATGCCATTCGGTGCGCTCCTTGCGTTCCCCCGACTGCTTGTCGCGCCAGGTCTCCGAGGTGGCGATGCGCAGGTTGACCACCTTGCCGCCGTTCTGAAAACTGCGCACCTCGGGGTCGCGGCCGAGGTTGCCGATGAGAATGACCTTGTTGACCGACCCTGCCATGCGATTCTCCCTGATCTTGCGCGCCGGGAAGAGCTTCGCCCCGGCTTGGTTAACAAACCTATACCGACCGCACCGGCAGCGGCAACCCGGGCCGCGCGGGTGGTGATCGGCGAAGGTCCGCCTGTCAGGGCGCAACAGGCCGGGGAAACCTGCTGACAGACGGCTGGAAATTCGACGCCGGTTCGCTATATTGCGCAGCAAGTACGAACTGCACGGGTGCGGGATTGAAGCTTTTCGGATTGCCGACGGGTCGGGTCGCAGCGTTCAGCCTTGCGCTGGTGCTGCTGGGGGATATTTCGGTCGCGGAAGGCTTGAAGCTGACCGGGTCAACCAAGTCCCGGCTGGCGCTTTTTGAATCGCAGGGTGACCTGATCGACAAGAAACTGTCCAGGCAGTACAGTGGCTCGGTGGTCTATACGCCGGGCTACAAGAAGGGCGAGGCCGTCGATGACGGCGACGTTCCGCAGTTCCGCGGCAGCTACAAGGGCGAATACCTTGAGGTGGCCAAGGCCGCCGCCCGCAAACATGACGTGCCCGAAGATCTGTTCCTGCGGCTGGTGCAGCAGGAAAGCGGCTGGAACGCGGTGGCTGTGTCGGTCAAGGGCGCGACGGGCCTGGCACAGCTGATGCCGGATACCGCGGACAGCCTTGGCGTCGACATCAACGATCCGGCAGCGAATCTCGATGGAGGCGCGCGGTATCTGCGCATGATGTTTGACAAGTTCGGCAGCTGGAAGCTGGCGCTTGCGGCCTACAACGCCGGGCCGGCAGCGGTTGAAGAACACGACGGCATCCCGCCCTACGCTGAAACCGAAAACTACGTGAAGGCGATCCTGGGCTAAGACCCAGGATCGAACGTTTTGCCGTCGTGGCAGAGCGGCGGGACGGGCTGTTGCGCCCATCCCGCACATCCGGTCATTCAGCCGCGATCTTGATCACCGGTTCCATGCTGGCAAACACCTCGGCCGAGAGGTGGCACTTGACCTGATGACCGCCCGCCAGAATCTGCACCGGCGGCATCTCGCGGTCGCACAGCCCCGCCGGGGTCACCTGGGACTTCCAGCGGCAGCGGGTCTGGAACGGGCAGCCGGGCGGTGGATTCATCGCCGAGGGGATGTCGCCATCCAGAACGATGCGCTTGCGGATCACCTTGGTGTCGGCAATCGGGACCGCCGACAACAGCGCCTCGGTGTAGGGGTGGTAGGGCGGCGAGAACACCTGATCTGTCGTGCCCATCTCGACCACATGGCCAAGATACATGACCATCACCCGGTCGCTGAGGTAGCGCACGATCGACAGGTCGTGGCTGATGAACAACAGCGTGGTGCGGTTCTCGCGCTGGATGTCCATCAGAAGGTCGGTGACAGCGGCCTGCACCGACACGTCAAGCGCCGAGACCGGTTCGTCCGCGACCACCACTTTCGCCCCACCGGCAAAGGCCCGCGCGATGCCGACGCGCTGCTTCTGCCCGCCGGACAACTGGCGCGGCATCCGGTCGGCAAAGGCGCGGGGCAGCTTCACGAGGTCCAGAAGTTCCAGCATCCGGTTGTGGCGATCTTCGTTGGACTTGCCATAGTGGAAGATCTCGAGCGCGCGGATGATCTGGCGGCCGACCGACATCGACGGGTTGAGCGTGTCGAACGGGTTCTGGAACACCATCTGCACCGAAGACACCATGTCGGTGTTGCGCTTCTGGATCGGGGTGGACTGGACGTTTTCGTCAAAGAGCATGATCGACCCGGAGGTCGCCGTCTCAAGCCCCATCAGCACCTTGGCGAATGTGGACTTGCCGCAGCCTGATTCGCCCACGATCGCAAGGGTCTCGCCTTCGCGCGCCTCGAAGCTGAGGGTTTCGTTGGCTTTCACCACCTTCTTCGCCCCGCCGCCAAAGGCACCGGAGGAGATCGAGTAATACTTCTTCAGGTCTTCCATCTTGAGGACGACCTTGCCGACCGGGGCCTTCTGCTTAACCTCGCGCTTGGCCGGCGGGGCGGACCAGTCGATTTCCTCCCAGCGCAGGCAGCGCGTGGCGTGGCGGTCATCGCCGGGCACCGGAGCTTCGGGCACGTCGGCGGCGTCGCAGCGGCCCTTCTGGAAATAGTCGCAGCGCGGTCCGAAGTTGCAGCCGGACGGGCGTTCATGGGGCAGGGGGAAGTTGCCGGGGATCGAGATCAGCGGCCGCGCGTTCTTGTCGGCCCCGGGCAGCGGGATCGACCGGAACAGAGCCTGCGTATAGGGGTGGCGCATCTTGTCGAAGACCTGGGTCACGTTCCCGGTCTCGACCGCCTCGCCGGAATACATCACGCAGATCCGGTCGCAGACATCCATGATCAGGCCGAGGTTGTGGCTGATGAACAGCATCGAGGTGCCGTATTTCTCGCCCAGGTCCCGGACCAGATCGACGATCCCGGCCTCGACCGTCACGTCACGCGCGGTGGTGGGTTCGTCAAGGATCAGAAGGGCGGGTTTGGCCATCAGCGCCATCGCGATGACGATGCGCTGCTGCTGGCCACCCGAAAGCTGGTGCGGATAGGCGTTGATGATGCGGTCGGGGTCGGGAAGGCGCACGTCGGCCACGATCTGGCGGGCAAGTTTCCAGGCCTCGTCCTTCGACATGCCGGAATGGATCATCGGCACTTCGGCAAGCTGCGCGCCGATCTTCATCGCCGGGTTCAGCGAGGCCATCGGCTCCTGGTAGATCATCGCGATCTCGGACCCGCGGATCGTCTGCAGCTCGTTGTCGCCCATGTGCGTGAGGTCGCGGCCCTTGAACTTGATGGTGCCCGCGACGATCTTCCCGGTCTTTCCCAGCTCACGCATCACCGCAAGCGCGACTGTCGACTTGCCGCAGCCGGATTCGCCGACAAGACCCATCGCCTCGCCGGCCATGACCTTGCAGGAGAAGTCCATCACCGCCGGAATCTCGCGCAGGCGGGTGAAGAAGCTGATCGAAAGGTGGTCGATTTCGAGGATGGGTTGTGATGGGTCCCAGTCAGCCATTGTGGTCTCCTTTGGCGGGCGGCGGAGCGGGGGTTTCACACCCCCGCACCCCCGCGGGATATTTGAGCAGAAAGGATGACATCAGTCCCTCAGGCTTTCTTCGCGCAGGCCGTCGGCCAGAAGGTTGAGGCCGAGGACCAGGCTCATCAGCGCCAGGGCCGGGACCACGGCGGCATGGGGGAACATGTTCAGGGTCTTGCGGCCATCGTCGATGGTCGAGCCCCAGTCCGGGCTGTCGGGCGCGACGCCAAGGCCGAAGAAGCCGAGCGTCCCCAGAAGGATGGTGGTGTAGCCGATCCGCAGGCAGAAATCGACGATCAACGGTCCGCGCGCGTTGGGCAGGATTTCCCACAGCATGATGTACCAGGCACCTTCGCCGCGGGTCTGGCCCGCCGCGACATAGTCGCGCGATTTCAAGTCCATCACGATGCCGCGGACAATGCGGAACACCGTTGGCGCGTTCACGAACACAACCGAGACGAAGACATTGAGGAGGTTCGGCTCCATCGACCAGACACCAAGCGGGTCGGCGTTGAAGGCAAGGCCAGAGTAGGCCCAGAGGCCGACCACCAGGACGATGCCGACATAGAGGTTGCGCTTCATCGGGTCAGTGAAGTAGCGCGCGTTCAGCAGGACCGAAATGAAGATGATCGGGAAGATGAACAGCGTTGCCGCCATCATCGTCGGAATTGACAGGCCGAAACAGGCCAGTCCGGCCCCGCCCTCTGCCTCGGCCGCCTTGCAGGCGAGCTGCGCCTCATCCGACAGGAAGGCCGAAAAGAACAGGATCTTGTGCAGCACGATCTCGGGCGTGACGAGAAGGTAGAACAGCAGGATCACCGGGAAGGCGAGGACGAGGTTGGCCACAAAGGACAGTCCGGTATCCAGCCGTCCGCCGAAATAGCCGGCCGGAACACCCAGCGTGATCCCGACCATGAAGGCGAACATGGTCGCGGCCGGAGCGATCGACAGGACGGACCGCGCGCCCATCACCATCCGGCTGAAGACATCGCGTGCCAGATGGTCTCCACCCAGAAGGAAGTGGCTGTAGTCGTCCTCGGTGGCCTTGGCCAGCAAGGTGCCAAGCGGTTTGTTCTTCATGCCTGAGAACTGGCCATAGGGGTCGAAGGTGATGATCTGATCCGCCAGAAGGGCTGTGAAGACCCAGAACATCACGATGCAGAAGCCGATCATGCCAACCGGGCTGTCGAAGAGCTTGCCATAGAGGCCAAGCCGCCGCTTGTAGGCGATCGAGACCGCGAACGTGGCGATCAGCGCGATCCAGACCGGCAGGAACTGCATGAAGATCCGGCCGAAGATCGCTGCGTAGGAAAGGTTGTCGTCCATGTGCCCTGCGCCCCTTACGAAAGCCGGATGCGCGGGTTCAGGAAGACATAGCCGATGTCCGAGATAAGCTGGGTCACCAGCACCACGAACACCGCCACGACTGAACAGCCGAGCAGGAGGTTGATGTCGTTGTTGCCCGCGGCCTGGACCAGCGTCCAGCCGAAGCCCTTGTAGTTGAACAGCGTCTCGACGATGACGACGCCGTTCAGAAGCCAGGGAAACTGCAGCATGATCACGGTGAACGGCGCGATCAACGCGTTGCGCAGTGCGTGCCGCATCACCACCTGATTGAAGCCCACGCCCTTCAGCCGCGCGGTGCGGATATACTGCGCGGTCATCACCTCGGTCATGCTGGCACGGGTCATCCGCGCGATATAGCCGATGCCGTACAGCGCGATGGTCAGGACCGGCAGCGTAAAGCTCCAGAACGTGATCTTGTCGGGCGAGGCGGCCCCCTGAAACAGGGTCTTTCCGTCGATCCAGCCCCATTCGGCGAGGACGGGCGACAGGCCGGTGACCGGCGAGGCCAGAAGCGCCACCAGAATGACACCCGACACATATTCCGGCGTGGCGGTGGTCGCGATCGAGAAGGTCGAAAGCACCCGGTCGGTCCGGCTTCCTTCGCGCATGCCCGCAACGACGCCGATGATCAGTGCGCTTGGCACCATCACGATCATCACCCACAGCATCAGGATTCCGGTTGCGGCCAGCTTTTCGCCAAGGTTTTCCAAGACCGGGCCACGAAAGAAGGTGGAATAGCCCCAGTTGCCCTGCAGCACGCCGCAATAGCGGTCGGCAGCGGTCGGATCGGTCCCGGCGGCAAAGCAGCGCCCGCGGGCCACACCCTTTTCGTCCACGTTCTGCCAGCCTGGCACGACACCCAGCCACTGTCCGTAGCGGCCGATGGTCGACCCACCGTGACCATTGTCGACGATCCACTGGGCAACCGCTTCGTCCGTCATGCGGACCGACCCTTCGCTGCGGGCCAGTTTTTCAAGGTTGGGCGGCAGGTTGGTCAGGAAAAAGACCACGAAGGTCAGGACGAGTGCGGTCAGGACCACAAGCCCCAGGCGTCGGGCGATGAATTTAAGCATGGGACGACCTCAGCTCCATACGGGCAAGGAAACCAGCAGCGCGGACGCGCTGGTGTTCGGTCTCGCTGAACTCGCGTTCTCGGTGCAACACGATGAAGCGTGGTGCCATCGCGGGGTCGCCCGGATAACGGGTGTTCAGCGCGCTGACCGCGTCGGTCGCCAGCGCGAGCAGCGGCGCATCGGTGTCGAGCCTT
>JANOER010000045.1:0-17308 GCA_031441285.1 Rhodobacterales bacterium | reverse complement strand
ACCGGCCTGATCATGCTCTGGATCGCAGCACTGCAAGGCCGGGGAGACGAGCATCTGACTGTTACCCCCAAGGGCACTCCCCTTTCCGTCAGCGCCCTGATCGCCGGGGCCGAGGCGACCGTTCCCGGCGCCACGGCGACCCAATACGTAGCCCCTCTGTCGCCCGGTCACGCAGCGACCGTGGTCCTGAGCCGCGAAGGCGCCACGACCGGCGTCACCCTTGACCCCTACAGCGGGGCGATCCTGTCCAGCTTTCCCTGGCAGGCGGGCTGGTATGATCTTGCCACCGAAATTCACGGCACGATCCTGATCGGAAATACCGGAGACTGGTTGATCGAGGCCGCCGCCAGCCTTGGCATCCTGCTGACCGTCACCGGGCTTTACCTGCACTGGCCGCGAAACGGCGCAAGCCTTGGCCGTCAGCTTGGCGTCCGCACGGCCGCAAGGGGCCGCGCCTTCTGGAAATCGCTGCACGGAGCGCTTGGCCTCTGGGTCGGGCTTTTTCTGGTGGTGTTCCTGATCTCGGGGCTTAGCTGGGCCGGGATCTGGGGCGGCAAGTTCGTGCAGGCCTGGTCGACCTTCCCGGCGGAAAAGTGGGACGCCGTGCCGCTGTCGGACGCGACCCACGCCAGCATGAACCACGCCGCGGCAAAAGAGGTGCCCTGGGCGCTGGAGCAGACACCGCTGCCCTTGTCCGGCTCATTGGCCGGCACGCAGGCGATCACCGGCCCGGTGACCGTGGACAGCGTCGCGGCCTTTGCCGACGGCCTTGGCTTTCGCCACCGCTATCAGCTGAACCTGCCGGCGGCCGCAGACGGGGTCTGGACGATCAGCCACGACAGCATGTCGAACGACGGCCCGAACCCGGCTGCCGACCGCACGATCCACATCGACCAGTATACCGGCAACGTGCTGGCCGATGTGCGCTATGCCGACTATTCGGCCTATGCCAGGGCGATGGCCTGGGGCATCGCGTTCCACGAGGGCGACCTTGGACTGTGGAACGTCGCCCTGAACACCGCGTTCTGCCTGTCGGTGATCCTGCTGTCGGTCTCGGGGCTGGTAATGTGGTGGATGCGCCGCCCGACTGGCGCGCGCCTTGGCGCTCCGCCCCGGCCCGAGGACATCCCCTATGCCAAGGGCGCGCTGTTCATCACGCTTGCGCTGTCGCTGGCCTTTCCGGTGCTGGGCCTGGTCCTTCTGGCGGTGCTGGTTGTGGACCTTCTGGTGCTATCGGCAATCCCGCCGCTGAAACGGATGGTCAGCTGATGCGCCCGGATCACCTTCCCCGCCCGCCCTTTGAAATCCTGAAACGGAGCCTGCGAATGACCCGTCTTGCCGCCCTTGCCGCCGCTTTGCTGCTGGCCCTGCCGCTTCAGGCGCATGAAGAGATCGTCGGCGATCTGCAGTTCATCCACCCGCACATCCCGCAACCGGCCGTCAGTGCCAGGACAGCGGGAGGCTACATGGCCATCATCAACAACGGTGCCGAGGCCGACCGCCTGATCGGCATCGAGACCGGAATTGCCGCGAAGGCCGAGCTGCACGAAAGCACGGTTGATGCCAATGGTGTCGGCAGCATGACCCATCTCGACGGAGCCGACATTCCGGCCGGCGGCACGCTTGGCCTGGAGCGTGGCGGCCTGCACGTCATGTTCTTCGGCCTGACGCAGACCCTGAGGGACGGCGAACGGCACAAGGCCACGCTGATCTTCGAACGTGCGGGCCGCGTCGAGATCGAGTTCATGATCGACCCCCCGGCCGGGCAGGGCGCCGACCATGACGCCACGGCGCATGGCGACCACGGTGCTGCGTCCGACTAGGCGACACCTGAACAAACCGGTCCCGCAATCGGCGGGTCCGGGCCTTCCGGTGCGGCCCCTGTCATGCAAGTTTCATTGAAACGCGAAGCAATCGTCACGCCCGGCCCGTAGCACCCCTCGCAGCCATGAGGGGGTATCGGCATGCTTGAAGTTCGGTCGGTCACACGGATGTTCGGCAAGAAAGCCGCCGTTGACTCTGCGACCTTCACGATCGACGGCCCGGCCTTCGTCGGCATCATCGGCCGGTCGGGCGCCGGCAAGTCCACCTTCCTGCGCATGATGAACCGGCTTCTGGACGCGTCCTCGGGCGAGATCCTGGTCGAAGGCCGCAACGTCCTGGCCCTGAAAGGCGCCGAGGCCCGCGCCTGGCAGTCGCAATGCGCGATGATCTTCCAGCAGTTCAACCTGGTGCCGCGGATGGACGTGGCCTCGAACGTGCTGCACGGCATCCTGAACCGCCGCTCGACCTTGCAGACCATGTTCAGCCTCTGGCCGCGCGCCGACATCCTGAAGGCGCTGGACATTCTTGACCGGCTTGGCATCGCCGAACAGGCCCCGAAACGGGCCGAGGCGCTGTCGGGCGGCCAGCAGCAGCGCGTGGCGATTGCGCGGGCCCTGATGCAGGATCCGAAGATCATCCTTGCCGACGAACCCATCGCATCCCTTGATCCGATGAACGCGCAGATCGTCATGGACGCGCTGAAGAAGATCAACGTCGAGGATAGCCGCATGGTCATCGCCAACCTTCACACCCTCGACACCGCGCGGCGCTATTGCGACCGGGTGATCGGGATGCGCGACGGGCGCATCGTCTTTGACGGCACGCCCGACCAGCTGTCCACCGGTGCCGCGCGCGAGATCTACGGCGCCGACGACACCTTCAACGAGGCGGCCACCTCGACCGCCATCCCCACCGACACCGCCGCTGACCGGTCCTATGCGGACCTGATGCTGTCGTGACCTTGAACCACCCCAGAACCCACGGAGAAACCATGCAAAAGCTGCTGACTGCCACCGCACTGACCGCCGTCCTGGCCACCTCGGCCTTCGCCGAAAGCCACGGCATCAAGGAATTCAACATCGGCATCCTTGGCGGCGAGAACGCCCAGGACCGTCTGACCTCGCAGGAGTGCTTCCGCGCCCTGATCGAGGCCGAGCTTGGCGTTCCGGTAAAGCTGTTCACCCCCGCCGACTATGACGGCGTGATCCAGGGCCTTCTGGGCGGATCGCTTGACTATGCCTGGCTGGGTGCCTCGTCCTACGCCAAGATCTACCTGACCGACCCCGAAGCGGTCGAGGTCAAGCTGACCAAGCAGAACGTCGACGGCTCGACCGGCTACTTCTCGATCGGGTTCGCCCGCAAGGATACCGGCATCACCGACATGGACAGCGCCAAGGGCAAGATCTTTGCCTTTGCCGATCCGAACTCGACCTCGGGCTTCCTGGTCCCCGGTGCCGAACTGACCGCCAAGTATGGCAAGCTGGAAGACTACTTCGCCGAAGTGAAGATGTCGGGCGGCCATGAGCAGACCATCGTCGGCGTCGCAAACGGCGACTTCGACGCGGGCGTGTCCTGGGCTGACGGTCTGGGCAACTGGGAAGACGGCTACAACTCGGGCGCGTTCCGTCGTGCGGCCGATGCGGGTCTTGTCGACATGAACAACATCGTCGAAATCTGGCGCTCGGCGATGATCCCGGAAGGCCCGATGGTCGTCCGCAAGGCCTTGCCGCAGGACGTCAAGGACAAGGTCACCGCGCTTACCGCCGATCTGTGGGAAACCAACCCGGAATGCGCCTACGGCGTTGCCGCCGGCGAGGCGAAGGACTTTGTCCCGGTCGAACACTCGGTGTTCGAAGGCGTTCTTGCCGCCCGCAAGTTGCAGGAAGGCATGTAACTTTTCAGAACGCGTCGCCGGGCCTCCGAAAGGGGGCCCGGCAATTTCATGCGGGGATCAGGATGGTCGATACAGCCTTTGGCCCCGAAACGGGCAGACGCCCGGATCTTTCCGACACCCGTGAGGGCTATCTGGAAATGGTCCGCCGCAAGCGGATGTATGGCGGCATCCTTCTGGTCATCTTCATCGCCCTCATGGCGTCGGGCTGGCGGCTGGCCGAAGAGCGCAATGCCGGCAGCTTTCTGGACGGCATCGACCAGGTGTTCGAATTCCCGGCCGAGGTGCTTACCGAGGCCTGGGAAAAGCGCGCGCTGTTGCCGGGGTTGTTCTGGGACCACATTCCCTCGCTGATCGAGACGCTGAACATCGCCGCAGTCGCCACGCTGATCGGTGCGCTGGCCGCGATGTCGCTGTCCTTGCTGGCCACGCGCGGCCTGGCCCGCTGGCCACGCCTGATCCCGCTGTTCCGCCGCACGATGGACGCGCTGCGCGCAATCCCCGAGATCGTGATCGCGCTGGTCTTGATCTACATTCTTGGCGGCGGCCCGGTGCCAGCCGTGATCGCCATTGCGCTGCACACCGGCGGTGCTTTGGGCAAGCTGTTCTCGGAAGTCGCCGAAAACGCCGACCTGAAGCCGATCGAGGGCCTGACCTCGGTCGGCGCGAACTGGTCGCAGCGGATGTGGCTGGGCGTCATCCCGCAGGTGGCCCCCAACTGGCTGAGCTACACGCTGATGCGGTTCGAGATCAACGTTCGCGCCAGCGCGATCCTGGGTTTCGTCGGCGAGGGCGGCATCGGCCATGACCTCAAGCTGGCGATGCAATGGGGCCAGGGCCGCTATGACGAGGTGGTGGCGATCTTCCTTTTGCTGTTTGTCACCATCGTGGCCATCGACCAGATGTCCGACCATTTCCGGCATAAGCTGGTGAAGGGGGCTGACCGATGACCGCAACCGTGCTGTCCACGCCGTTGGCCGAAACCGTCACCGCCCGCTTCACCGCCAGACGCCGCATGGCCTTTGCCATCCCGGCCGCGATCCTGGCCTACCTGATCTACGCGGCGATCAGCTTTGACGTGGCGGGGCTGGTCCAGCGTGCCCGCTTTGACAACGCGGCGATCCTTTTGTCCGACTTCTGGTCGCACAAGACCCATGTCACCCGCGACAACCGCACCGGCGAGATCGTGGTCGCGATCGAAGGCGAAAACAAAGGCACCTACCCCGAGGGCATGCTGCCACCTTGGGTGACCATCGCGGACGGGATCACCACCATCGACCTTGGCACTGGCCATGTCGTCACTTATGACGATGATGGCGCGCGCTTCATGGTTCCGGGTTACGGGCTGATCGACATCCGGCCCGAAGCCGGCAAGCCGGTGCTGACCGCGCCTCAGCCGATCCCCGACTGGATCAGCGTCGCCGAAAACAAGGTCAGCGTGACCACCGACGCCGGCCGCTTCAGCTACTCCCGCTCCAAGGTCGAGACGTTCCGCTATCAGGCCGGGTGGGAGCTTTGGTTCTTCACGCTCGACAGCCCGTTCTACGGGAAAAGCTTTGGCCAGCTGGCAGGCCTTGCCCTGACCGCCGACCGAATCGACCCCGACCGGTCGAACATCGGCTACATGGCGTCCGAGTTCTGGACCAACAAGATGTGGCGCCATGGCGATGTCGCATGGGCAATCTTCGAGACCATCCTGATGGCCTTTCTTGGCACGATGATGGCGGCCGTGGTGGCACTGCCGCTGGCCTTCCTTGCGGCGCGGAATTTCATGCTGCTTGGCCCGATGCGCTTTGCGGTGCGGCGGTTCTTCGACTTCATCCGCGGTGTCGATGGCCTGATCTGGACGATCATCCTGTCGCGGGCCTTTGGTCCAGGGCCGATGACCGGCGCCATCGCCATTGCCATCACCGATACCGGCAGCTTCGGCAAATCCTTCTCCGAGGCGCTGGAAAACATCGACGACAAGCAGGTCGAGGGCATCCGCTCGACCGGGGCGAACGCCATGTTGCGCGCCCGGTTCGGGGTGATCCCGCAGGTCACGCCGGTCCTGTTGTCCCAGGTGCTGTATTACCTGGAATCGAACACGCGCAGCGCCACGGTGATCGGTGCAATCGTCGGAGGCGGCATCGGCCTTTTGCTGACGCAAGCGATCATCACCCAGAAGGACTGGGAAGAAGTGGCCTATTACATGGTGCTTATCGTGCTGATGGTGATGCTGATGGACAGCCTTTCGGGCTGGCTGCGGCGCAAGCTGATCAAGGGGGAATGATCATGTTCGACCGCGACCTGACCGCCTGGTACCGCGACCTGTTCCTCTACCCGTCGCCGCCGCGCAGATCGCGCCAGCGGCATCAGACCGAGGGTCGTGCCGGGGCGCGGCCAGCGGCCACCGGGGCGGCAGGCGGCCCGCAGCCAAAGGACGGCGCGCTGTCCGAAGGTTTCGCGGGCGCTCGTGACAGCCACTGGTCGGGTGACCATGGATCTGCCGGTGCGTCCCGCTGACATGGCCGCGACCGGGCTGTTCACCCCGCAGGATGTCACGGCCCCGCGCGGGCCGCGTCTTTCCCCGGACGGGGCGGTCATTCATCCGACCGCCCGGTGCGTGCACTCGACCTTCGACGCCTGGACCGAGGTTGGCGAGGGCAGCCGGATCGTCAATTCCAGCTTCGAGGCCTATGCCTATTGCGACCGCTTCGCCGATATCTCCAACACGACCGTCGGCCGCTTTTCCAACATCGCCGCGATGACAAGGATCGGCCCGACCGACCATCCCTTCACCCATGCGGCGCAGCACCATTTCCACTATCGCTCCAGCTACTACTGGGACGATGTGGCGGACGATGCCGATTTCTTTGCCGCCCGCGCGGCCCGGCGGACGACGCTTGGCCCGGATTGCTGGATCGGCCACGGCGCGATCATCAAGCCCGAAGTCACCATCGGGGCAGGTGCCATCGTCGCGGCCGGGGCGGTGGTGACGCGAAGTGTCGATCCCTTCATGATCGTCGCCGGCTGTCCGGCGCAGCCGTTGCGCGCAAGGTTCGATCCGCGCTCGACGGACCGGCTGCTTGCCCTGGCCTGGTGGACCTGGGACCATGCCCGTCTGCGCGCCGCACTGGGGGATTTCCGGTCGCTGCCCGCCGAAGCCTTCCTTGAGAAATACGCCGGCTAACCCCCGGCCGCGATCCGCCGTGCAAGTTCGCCCGACAGGTGCGCAACCCGGCCGGCGGACAGGGTCATCTCGACCCGCCGGGTCAGCGGGTTCACCGCCACAAGGTCCGCCCGGAACCCGTCGGCAATCCGGCCCCGGTCGCCCAGCCCCATGATCCGCGCCGGGGCGTCCGAGATCATCCCCCAGGCCGAGGGCAGATCGCAAAGCCCTGCGTCGACCAAAGCCCAGGCCGCCTGGGGCAGGGCGGGGTAGTAATAGTCCGACATCAGCGCATCGACGAGCCCCTCGGCCACCAGCTCCGCCGCCGCGATGTTGCCGGTCTGGCTGCCGCCCCGGACCACGTTCGGAGCACCCATCAGCACCGGCTCGCCTGCGGCATGGGCGGCGCGGGCGGCGTCCATCGTGGTCGGGAATTCGGAAATCCTGGCCCCGATCCCGCGATAGAAGGCCCGCGTCCCGGCCGTCGCGTCATCGTGCGAGCCCATTGTGACCCCCAGCGCGCCAAGCCGCCCGGCGATCGCCGACAAGGCTGCCGGCACCTCTGGCTCCTGCGCCTCGGCGGTGCGGACGATGGCAAGCATCTCCTCGGCGGTGCGGCTGGTCTGGGCGGCCCAACTGGCAAAGCGGTGCGGCCGGGTGTCAGCCATTTCCACCGCCTCGGGCAGGTGGTTGTTGAAGACGACGAAATCGACCCCATGCGCGCCGACCGCTTCCAGAACCGCCTGATGCTGGTCGATCACATGGGTTTCCAGCCGGATCTGCACCCTGAGGTCGCCAAGAAGATCGGGCCGGGCGCGGTCCAGCGATGCAAGCAGGTCCGCTGCCGCCTCACCGGACCGGAAGCCGCCCTCCCAGCTCCAGCTTTGCGCCAGCCAGGCCGTGGTGATCCCGTTCGCGCCAAGCTCGGCTGCGGCAGAGGCAAGGCCCATGGCCTTGTCGAACGGCGCGGTCGGCCGGGGTGAAAGGTGGCGTTCGAACCCGTCGCCATGCAGGTCGATGATGCCGGGCAACAGAAGATACCCGGTCAGATCAAGCTCGCGCGCCGGACCCTGGTCAAGCCGCCCCTCGCGAAGGGTCAGGGGATGGTCGTGAAGCGCGCCGTCCACAAGGGTGCGGGCATTCACAAGACGGATCGGGGCAAGCTGCGGCATCAGGCGCCTCGGCTACCTTGCGTGGATCACAGCGGCATGACAGATCATGCGGCAACCGTCAGGGTGACCCGGTCACCGGCAAACCAGGTGCTTCCGTATTCGACGGGCAGGCTCGCGGCATCCACGTTGACCGCGACCGACCGCAGGACCGCCGACCCCGGCCGCAACAGCAGTGCCAGCGCCAGCACCGGATCGGCAAGCTGGGCGGTCAGCCGGGTGTCCCGGCGGGTGTAATCGGCCAGCCCAAGCGCCGCCAGCGCGCGGGTGATCGAGCCTTCGGCCTCGACCAGCCCCGGCAGCCCGGGAAAGCGCAGGGCCGGAAACACCGACCGGAACGCGGCAAGCGGCTGGCCATCGGCCAGCGAGATGCCCTCGATCACATGCACCGTCCCGCCCGGCGGCAGGGCAAGGGCGCTGGCTTCCTCGGCGTCGGCGGGACGGGTTTCGGCGCGGGTGATCCGGCGCGAGGGCGTCTGCCCGACCGCCAGCACATTCTGATGAAAACGCACCCGCTGCCCCAGCCGGTATTCGGTCGGACGGGCGGTCACGAAGACCCCCGAGCCGCGCCGGGCATGCACGATCCCATCCTCGGCAAGGCTGGCCAGCGCGTGGCGCACGGTATGGCGGTTCACGCCGAAGCGGGCGGCAAGTCCGGCCTCGGTCGGCAGCTTGTCGCCGGGGCGGTAGTGCCCGCCGCGAATTTCGCCCGTCAGCGTTTCGGCAATCGCCGACCAGATCGGAGTGCGGGTCAAAGGCTTCTCCCGTCATCAAAAATTCACAACTCACCCATTGGCCTGCGCCGATAGTGAGAGTATCATTTGTATAGTTGTATAGTAGATTAGACAACCATTGCAAGATGTCGAGGCGCTCATGGCCGAAGCTGACCCCACTGCCCGCAAGGACTGGATTTCAACTCTTGCCAAGGCCCCGCCGGCCGATCTTGCGCGACTGGTCGCAGAGCTTCCGGCGCATGATCTGCTGCGCCCCGCCGAGGTCGGCGCGGTTATGGTCCAGGGCCGTGTCGGTGGCACTGGCGCGCCCTTCAATCTGGGCGAGATGACGGTGACGCGCTGCTCGGTGCGGCTGGAGGATGGCACGGTGGGCCACGCCTGGGTGCAGGGGCGCGACAAGGATCACGCCCGCCGCGCCGCAGTCGTTGACGCGTTGATGCAGACATCGGCTGCACTGGATGTCGCGCGGCGGGTGATTGTTCCGTTGCAACAGCAGGCGCAAGACGCCCGCACGTCCCGGGCGGAAAAGGCCGCGACCACGAAGGTCGAATTCTTCACGATGGTCCGGGGGGAAGACCAATGACCGCGCATGCCCTGACCGGCGGGTTCGCCGATGCCCCGGTTCAGGCCGCCCGCGCCTTTCGCCAGATTCTTGAGGCCATGGCCCGTCCCGGCACGATCTGCCAGGTTGCCGGCGCGACCCCGCCCGCCGCGTTGTCCATCGCGGCGGGGACGGTGCTGCTGACGCTGGCCGACCCGTCAACCCGTCTGCATCTGGCGGGGGCGGCCGACTGTGCCGACGTGCGCGGCTGGGTGGCCTTTCACCTTGGCGCGCCCGTGGTGACAGCCGAAGACGCCGACTTTGCGGTAGGCACCTGGGACGCGCTGCAGCCCGTCAGCCGGTTCCGGATCGGCCAGCCGGATTACCCCGACCGGTCCGCCACGCTGATCATCGAGATGGACCGTCTGGTCAATCATGGCCCCGCCCTGGCCGGGCCGGGGATCGAACTGGTGTCCTGGCTAAGCCTGCCCGAGACGGCGGCCTTCCGGGCGAACCGGGCGCTGTTCCCTCTGGGCTTCGATGCAATCCTGACCTGCGGCAACCGGCTTGCCGGCCTGCCCCGGTCCACCCGGGTGGAGAAGCTTTAGATGTATGTTGCGGTCAAGGGTGGCGAACGCGCGATCGACAACGCCCATGCCTGGCTTGCCGAGGAACGCCGGGGTGATCCGGCGGTGCCTGAACTTTCGGTGGCCCAGATCCGGTCGCAGATGGCGCTGGCGGTGAACCGGGTGATGGCCGAAGGCTCGCTGTACGACCCCGACCTTGCGGCGCTGGCGATCAAGCAGGCGCGGGGCGATCTGATCGAAGCGGTCTTTCTCATCCGCGCCTACCGCACGACCCTGCCGCGCCTTGGCGGCTCAAATCCGGTCGATACCGCCGCGATGCAGATCGACCGGCGCGTCTCGGCGACGTTCAAGGACTTGCCCGGCGGTCAGGTGCTGGGGCCGACCTTCGACTACACCCACCGCCTGCTGGATTTCAAACTGATGGCCGAGGGCGAGGCATCGGTCACCGCTGCCCCGGTTTCCCGTGACGTCGAACGTGTGGCGCCACCCTCCCACCCCGCGCGGGAAGCCGGTCCCGTGCCGCATGTCACCGGGTTTCTCAACCGTGACGGGCTGATCGAGCCGCAGCCGCACTCGGACGCCGCCCCTCCCGACCTGACGCGTGAGCCGATGGAGCTTCCCGCCGACCGACCGCTGCGTCTGCAGGCGCTGGCGCGCGGCGACGAGGGGTTTCTTTTGTCGATGGCCTATTCCACCCAGCGCGGCTACGGCCGCACCCATGCCTTCGTGGGCGAATTGCGCATCGGCACCGTAGCGGTCGAGGTCGAGATCCCCGAACTGGGCTTCGCCGTCGAGATCGGCGAGATCACCTTGACCGAATGCGAAACGGTGAACCAGTTCAAAGGCTCCAGAACCGAGCCGGCGCAGTTCACCCGGGGCTATGGCCTGACCTTCGGACACTGCGAACGCAAGGCGATTTCGATGAGCCTGGTCGACCGCGCCTTGCGCTGGGCCGAACTCGGCGAAGACACCGCCGGCGCCCCGGCGCAGGATCAGGAATTCGTGCTGATGCATTGCGACAACATTCAGGCCACTGGTTTTCTCGAACACATCAAGCTGCCGCATTACGTCGACTTCCAAAGCGAGCTGGAACTGGTCCGCCGCCTGCGGGCCAGCGCGGAAATCCTGCAGGAGGCTGCGGAATGACCGGTCTTTCACCTGCGCCGGCTGCGGTCGATCCGGTCGCGCAGCCGGATCATGGCGGCGAAAAAGGCCCGCGCCTCCGTCCGGAACAGCCAGACGTAAGACGCGGCTACGGCAGCCGCGATCAGGCCAAGGATCGCCCAGGTGAAGACATCGTCAAAGCTTTGCATGGGACTTCTTCCGGACCGTTGGACATGACCGAGTATAACTTTGCCTATCTCGACGAACAGACCAAACGGATGATCCGCCGTGCGATCCTGAAAGGGATCGCGGTGCCCGGCTACCAGGTGCCCTTCGCCAGCCGGGAAATGCCGATGCCTTACGGCTGGGGCACGGGCGGGGTGCAGGTCACCGCCGCCTGCCTTGTGCCGGAAGACCGGCTCAAGGTGATCGACCAGGGTGCGGACGACACAACCAACGCCGTGTCGATCCGCAAATTCTTCCAGCGCACCGCCGGCGTGGCCGTGACCGAGGCCACGACCGAGGCCACCCTGATCCAGACCCGCCACCGCATCCCTGAAGTGCCGCTGACAGCCGGCCAGATCCTGGTCTTTCAGGTTCCGATCCCGGAACCCCTGCGGTTTCTTGAACCGCGCGAAACCGAGACGCGGAAGATGCACGAACTTGAGGAATACGGCCTCATGCACGTCAAGCTTTACGAGGACATCGCCCGGCACGGGACGATTGCCACCGCTTACGCCTATCCGGTCAAGGTCGAGGGACGCTATGTGATGGATCCCTCGCCGATTCCGAAGTTCGACAATCCAAAGCTGGGCGGCTCACCGGCGATCCAGCTTTTCGGGGCCGGGCGTGAACAGCGGATCTATGCCCTGCCACCCTGGTCGGAGGTTGCCAGCCTCGATTTCGACGACCATCCGTTCCAGGCGTCAAAAGCGCCGCATGACTGCGATCTGTGCGCCGCAAAGGACAGCTATCTGGACGAGGTGATCACCGATGATCAGGGCGGGCGGATGTTTGTCTGCTCGGACAGCGACTTCTGCGCCGGACGGCAGGCGGCGGGCCACAAGGGAAGGCTTTCGGCGCTGACCTCGGGGAAAAGACCGTGACCCTTCACCCGCGCGATACCCCCGAATTTTCGCAGAAAATTCGTGACCCCGAACAGCCGCTGCTCAGGGTCGAGGGCCTTGCCAAACGCTATGGCCCCCGCATCGGCTGCGCGGATGTGGCCTTCGATCTCTGGCCCGGCGAGGTTCTGGGCATCGTCGGCGAAAGCGGGTCGGGCAAGTCGACGCTGCTGTCTTGCCTGGCCGGGCATCAGCGCCCAGACCTTGGCCGCATCAGCTATGGCGGGCGCGACGTGCTTGCCATGTCCGAGACAGAAAGGCGCCGTCTGGGTCGCACCGACTGGGCCTATGTCCACCAGAATCCGCGCGACGGGTTGCGGATGGGTGTCAGTGCCGGTGGCAACGTCGGCGAAAGGCTGATGGCGATCGGCGCGCGTCACTACGGCGAGATCCGGGACCGCGCGCAGGACTGGCTGGCCCGGGTCGAGATTGCCGCCGACCGGATCGACGACCGGCCCTCGGCCTTTTCCGGGGGCATGCAGCAGCGCCTGCAGATCGCGCGGAACCTGGTGACCGCACCGCGCCTGGTGTTCATGGACGAGCCGACCGGAGGCCTCGATGTCTCGGTGCAGGCCCGGCTTCTGGACCTGCTGCGCGGGCTGGTCCGTGACCTTGGGCTGTCGGTCATCATCGTGACGCATGACCTTGCCGTGGTCCGGCTTCTGGCGCACCGGCTGATGGTTATGAAGTCCGGGCGCGTGGTCGAACAGGGCCTGACCGATCAGGTACTGGACGATCCGCAACACGCCTATACCCAGCTGCTTGTGTCCTCTGTCCTGCAGGTATGACCCGATGATCCGGATCGAAAACCTATCCAAATCCTTCACCCTGCACAATCAGGGCGGGACGACGATCCCGGTGATGGCGGGGGCCTCCCTTGCCGTCCTGCCGGGCGAATGCATCGGCTTGACCGGCCAGTCGGGGTCAGGCAAGTCCACACTCATGCGGATGGTCTATGGCAACTATCTTGCGGCCGGGGGCAGCCTGTTCGTGGGCGCGCTTGATGTCGCAGCCGCCACACCGCGCGAGGTGATCGCGCTGCGCCGCGAAACGCTTGGCTATGTCAGCCAGTTCCTGCGCGTCGTGCCCCGCGTGCCCACCCTTGACGTGGTGGCAGAACCGCTTCTGGCCCTTGGCGTGCCGCTGGCCGACGCGCGCGACCGGGCCGCAACGCTTCTGCGGCGGCTGAACATCCCCGAACGGCTGTGGCGACTTTCGCCCACCACCTTTTCGGGGGGCGAGCAACAGCGGGTCAACATCGCACGCGGGTTCGCCCACGCCTATCCGGCGCTGCTTCTGGACGAACCGACCGCAAGTCTTGACGCCGCCAACCGCGAGGTCGTGCTGACCCTGATCGAGGAAGCCAAGGCCCGGGGTGCCGCACTCCTTGGCATCTTCCACGACGAAGGTGCCCGCGCCCGCGTCTGTGACCGGATGGTCGATGTGACCGGGTTCACTCCAGCGGTGGCCGCATGATCTTTGCGGTCGTGGGTCCGTCCGGTGCCGGCAAGGACACCCTGATCCGGGGTGCAATGGCGGCCCGGCCGGACCTGCGGCTTGTCCGGCGGGTGATCACCCGTCCGACCGACCTTGGCGGCGAGGATTTCGAAGGCGTCTCGCTTGACGCGTTCCGGACACGCCTTGCGCGCGGGGATTTCGCGCTGCACTGGGACGCGCACGGGCTAAGCTATGGCATCCCGGCCGCGCAGATCGACGGGCCAGGAGACGTGATCTTCAACGGCAGCCGGGCGGTCCTGGCCGAGGCGATGAAGGTCATCCCCAACCTGCGCGTGATCCTGGTCACCGCCCCGGACGCCATCCTTGCGGCCCGTCTGTCGGCGCGCGGGCGCGAAACTGACAGCCAGATCCGCGCCCGGCTAGCCCGCGCGGCCTTTGCGCTGCCGGCCGGCATCACCGCTGCCACGGTCAGCAATGACCGAACCGCGGCGGACGGTATCGAACGGCTTTTGGCGGCGCTTCAGCCGGCCAGAGCGTAGCGGTCAAGCAGATGAAACCGGCCCGACGCATCTTCGCCGAACAGGCACAGATCCTCGATCAGGAACGGCTTTGGCAGGACCGGCGCGAAATGCGTGGCGAGGGCGGCCTGCGCCAGGCCGGGTTCGGGCAGCCTGTCGGTCAGGGTAAGATGGAAGCGGAACTCCTCCATCACATGGGGATAGCCCCAGGCCAGCAGCAGATCGCGTTGGCGCGGGGTCAGGGTTTCGGGCCGGCGGCGGGCGATCTCGGCCTCGGTCAGAGGCGCGCGCAGGCCGTTGGTGCCGTCGACCACGGCGGCGGCAAGCTCCAGCAAGGCCGCCTCGCAGCCCGAGGGCGTCAGCGCCAGAAACCCTTGCAGGTTTTCGATCGCAAGGCCCTCGCACCGCACCGGCTGAAGCCGCGCGGCAAGGGCTGCGATGACCTGCCCGGCCTGTGCCTGACTTACCCCATCGGCCAGCCGGAACGGCGCGCGAAGGGTGCCGTGAAAGCCGTAACGACGGGCTTCGGCGGTCAGGATCGCGGGAAAGGGGATCCCCGGAAGCTCGGGCTGCGGCAGGGCCGCACCCAAGGCCGGATCCCAGCCCAGCCAGGCGGCCGCATGATCGGCGAAAGCCCCCGGTCGCGGGGCATAGTAGACGGCAAGGCGCTTCATCTGGTCCATGGCGCGGGGCGTAGCTGCCCCCTGTCACAGGGGTGTGACACCTTCATGGCAGGAAGCGCCGGCCCAGGACCAGCCTTTTTTGACACGACCCCAGGACAGGAATGCGGAAGATGACCGAGACGATCCTTGCAAATGCCACCCTCGTTCTGGAAGGCTGCGTCCTGCGCGGCAGCCTGCGCCTTGCCGAGGGCCTGATCGCCGACATCACCGAGGGTGGAAGGGTCCCGCCCGGCGCAGTCGACTGCGCTGGCGATCTGGTCCTGCCGGGCCTGATCGAGCTGCACACCGACAACCTCGAACGCCATCTCGAGCCGCGCCCCAAGGTCGGCTGGCCGCATCTTCCTGCCATCGTCGCCCATGACGCCGAGCTTGCCTCGACCGGGATCACCACCGTTTTCGACGCGCTGCGGGTCGGCTCTCTGGTCTCCAGCGGCAAGACAAGCGATGGCGAATATGCCCGCGCCGTGGCGACCGAGATCCTTGAGCTGCGCCGCGACCGCGCCCTGAAGATCAGCCATTTCCTGCACCTGCGCGCCGAGGTCTGCTCTGAGACCCTGATCGAAGAGCTGGCGAAGTTCGGCCCCGAAGACCAGATCGGCATCGTCAGCATGATGGACCACACCCCCGGCCAGCGGCAGTTCCGCGACATCTCGAAGCTGAAGGACTACTACACCGGAAAATACGGTCTGTCCGAAGCCGATTGGGAGACCCATGTCACCGTGCAACTGGCGCTGCGCGACCGGGTCGGTTCTGCGCATGAGGTGGCGATCGTCGCCAACGCGCGGCGGCTGGGGGCGGTCCTTGCAAGCCATGACGACACCACGGCCGGACAGGTTGCGGTCAGCGCCGGTCAGGGTGTCCATTTCGCAGAATTTCCCACAACGTTCGAGGCCGCAGAGGCCTGTCGCGCGCATGGGGTCGCGGTGATGATGGGCGGGCCGAATCTGATCCGCGGCGGCAGCCACTCTGGCAACGTGGCCGCCAAAGAGCTGGCCGAGGCCGGGCTTCTGGACATCCTGTCCTCGGACTATGTGCCGTCGTCGCTTTTGTCCGGGGCGCTGTTTCTGGGCGATCTCTGGGGCGATGTGGCGCGCGGCGTGGCGACGGTGACCCGCGCCCCGGCCAAGGCGACCGGCCTTGCCGACCGCGGAGCGCTTCGCACCGGGCTGCGGGCCGACGTGATCCGCGTCGCAAGGATCGGCCGCGCCGCCGCCCTGCGCGGGGTCTGGGTCGAAGGCCAGCGCGTCGGCTGATTGCCGGCCCATGCCGCGTCGGCTACACCTTTTCGAAGGACGGGGTGGAGACAGCGATGCAGGGCTTTGCGGCGGAACCGAAGCACGATCACTATGACGTGGTGATCATCGGCGGCGCGATCATGGGGTCGTCGACCGCGTGGTGGCTGACCGACATGGGCTTTGCGGGCCGGGTGCTGGTGCTGGAGCGGGATCCCTCCTATGCGCAGGCCGGGACGACCCACACCAATTCCTGCATCCGCCAGCAGTTTTCGACCGAGCTCAACATCCGGATTTCGCAGTTCGGCGCGGATTTCGTGCAGAACCTGCGGGCCCGGATGGGGGGCGATGACCGGGTGCCCGACCTGAAGATCCAGAACTTCGGCTACCTGTATCTCTCGGATAACACCGCATTTTCCGATGTGCTGCGCGCCAACCAGCGGGTGCAGCTGGCCGCCGGGGCCGAGACGCGGCTGCTGACGCCGGAGGCGATCAAGGCCGCCTATCCGTTCTACGCGGTGGATGATCTGGACCTGGGGTCGATCAACACGAAAGACGAGGGCTACTTCGACGGCTCGACCGTGTTCGACTGGTTCCGCCGCAAGGCGCGCGAGGCGGGGGTGGAGTACGTGTCGGACGCGGTGACGGGCATGACCCTGTCATCAAAGGGTGATCGGATTCAATCAGTTAGCCTTGCATCGGGGCGGGTGGTCGGCTGCGGGACGGTGGTAAACGCCAGCGGTCCAAGGGGGGCGAGGACGGCTTCCATGGTGGGGATTGAGCTGCCGATCGAGCCTCGCAAGCGGTTCACCTGGGTGATCCAGGCCGAACGCCCGCTGGACCGCGCGCTGCCGCTGACCATCGACCCTTCGGGCGTCCACATGCGCGAGGTGGGGGGCGGGACTTACATGATCGGGGGGCATGGGGATCCTGATCCGGCGGTGGATTTCGATGATTTTGCAATGGATTACGGGATCTGGGTTGACAAGATCTGGCCCACCATCGCCACCCGCATCCCGGCCTTCGAGGCGGTCAAGGTGATCAGCGAATGGGTTGGGCACTACGATTACAACACACTGGACCAGAACGCGGTGACGGGGCCGCATCCGCGGGTGGGCAACTTCCTGTTCCTGAACGGCTTTTCCGGCCACGGTCTGCAGCAATCCCCGGCGATGGGGCGGGGGACGGCGGAATGGATCGTCCATGGCTGCTACCGGACGCTGGACCTGTCGGCGTTTCACTATGAGCGGATCGCGGCGGGGCGGGGGATCGTCGAAGGCGCGATCATCTGA
>JANOER010000044.1:0-6517 GCA_031441285.1 Rhodobacterales bacterium | reverse complement strand
GGCCATCCAGTTCAAGGAACAGATGCGGGATCTGAACGCAACGGCGCATCCCCGGGTGATTCTTGACCTTGCGCAGGTGCTGCGTCGGGCCCCGTGCCGGGCGCGGGATCAGACGCGGATGGCATTGGAGACGGCTGCCTCATGTGAGGGATGGATGGTGAAGATCCTGTCCATCCGGGTCAGGCGGAACACCTTTTCGACGGTTGAGGTCAGGCTTGAAAGTTCCATCACCCGGTCGGGGCCCAGAAGCTTCTTTACCGCGACGATCGCGCCGAGGCCGCTGGAATCAAGAAACTGCACCCGCGCAAGGTCAAGAATCACCCGGGGATGCGCCGTTGCGGTCAGATCCCGCATCTGTTCCTTGAACTGGATGGCCGAGGCCGCGTCGATCCGGTCTTCCATCACCCGCACGGAAAGCACCGTTGGCTGGGTCTCTGTCGTCAACTGCATGTGGGGATCCCTTCGCTTGCGTCTTGCGCAAGGTAAGGGGAAAAACGTTAGCAACCGGTAAGCGTCAGTTGAGCTGGAAGGTCAGCGGATAGCGACCATTCTCGAAATCGCCGAAGAGATCGCCAAGATCGGGGTGATCCACGGGTTCACCGGTATCATCGGGGACAAGATTCTGTTCCGAGACATAGGCCACATAATAGCTTTGGTCGTTTTCGGCCAGAAGATGATAGAACGGCTGGTCTCTGGAAGGGCGGCTTTCCTCGGGGATGTTGTCGTACCATTCCTCGGTATTGGAGAACATCGCGTCCACATCGAAGACCACACCACGAAACGGATGCTTCCGATGACGGAGCACCTGACCCAGATGGTACTTGGCACTGGCAGGTTGCATGCGAGAGATCCCCATGGCCCCTTCTACGCCTGCCCGGCGTTTCTTGTCCACCAGTGCGGGCAGAGACACGGGAAACAGTCTGTGAACCACAGCCTTACAGTTCGGGCCGCTCGCGGTTTTCTGATCCACGGGTCGGGTCTTCCCCATTTCATCGCCAGACCAAATGGGATAGGGTTCGCGACAAAAGAAAAGAAGGCACGAGGGGCAGATGAGCAGGTTTCTGCGTGCAGCTATGCTGTTGATGATTCTTGCCTCGTGCGGGGGCGGCGGCAGCTATTCCGCGCCAAGGCAGCTTGACGACGCCTGCGCGATCATTCGCGAGCGGCCGCAGTACCTGCGCGCGATGGAGCGGAGCGAGCGGCGCTGGGGCGTCCCGGTGCATGTGCAGATGGCGACGATCTATCAGGAATCGAAGTTCATCGGCAATGCGCGCACGCCCTACACCTATACGCTGGGTGTGATCCCGATGGGGCGTCAAAGCACGGCCTACGGCTATAGCCAGGCGCTGAACGGCACCTGGGAGGAATACCAGAAATCCGCAGGCGGCCGCAGGTCAAAGCGCGATGACATCGAGGACGCCACCGATTTCATGGGCTGGTACATGGACGAATCCAGCCGGTCGCTGGGGATCTCGAAACAGGACGCCGAGGCCCAGTATCTTGCCTACCACGAAGGCCGGACCGGCTATTCCAGCAAATCCTACGAGGGCAAGCCCTGGCTTCAGGATGTGGCGGCGGCTGTCGGCGAGCGGTCAGAGACGTATAGGGAACAGCTGGCGTATTGCCGCTAGGTTGGATTTGGCCAAGGCGACGAATTTTCTGCGAAAATTCGGGGGCGGGGTCAGTTTTTCCGTGCGGTGGTTTCGGCCGTTATGTCGAAGAGCCGTGCGCCCAACGCGCCGCCCTTGCGCAGCTCGCCCAGAATGATGGTCGTCTCGGCGCCAAGGTCGTCGGTGATCACCCATTGCCGAAGCTCGACCGGACCTTCGGTGAAGACCAGCTCGATCGACCCGTATTCGGGGTGCTCGGGGTCCTGGGCGCGCACGCGAGTCGAGGTGCCGTCCGCCGTGTGCCCGACCACCATCTTCGCGCGGTCAAGGTCGACATTAGCTGCGAGGATCAGGTTCAGCGGCGTGCGCTTCAGCGGGTATTGTTCGGGGGGCTGGTTCGACTTGGCGTCGAAGATCGCGACCTGCTGGCCACCCGCGATCACCAGGCTGCGGTCTGGCGGCGCATATTCGAACCGTGCCCGGCCCGGCCGCTTGATGTAGATCCGCCCGGTCGAGATCGATCCGTCCGAGTTGATCTGGGTGAAGTCGGTCTCGACCGTGGTCAGGCCGTTCAGATAGTCCGATATCGCCGAGAGCGGAATTTTCCCGGCGGCGGCCGGCAGCGGGACCAGAAGGGCGAGCGGGGCCAGAAGGGCGAAACGACGGTTCATGCGCCCGATATAGCGGTGCGCCGCGCCGGATGCACCCCCACCCCGTCCCGGATCGCAAGGACGTGCCGACGCTGTGAGTCCGCGTGATCGGTGAAAGCTTCGCCGGCTTTTCTATCAGGTGAAGAATTCTGCGTCAAAATCTAAAAATGGCGCAATAATCGTCAGCTCTGACCCAGATACCCGCAGGTATTTCCCAAGAATTCCCACCCGGGCGCGGCTACTTTCCAGGGCGAAAATGCTGTCCGGACGGGATGAACAAGATGAAGATCGTGGTGCTTGGCGCGGGTGTGATCGGGGTGACTTCGGCCTGGTATCTGGCCAAGGCCGGGCATGAGGTGACGGTGATTGACCGCCAGCCCGCCCCGGCACTGGAGACATCCTTTGCCAATGCCGGCGAGATCAGCCCTGGCTATGCCTCGCCCTGGGCGGCGCCGGGCGTCCCGGTCAAGGCGCTGAAGTGGCTGTTCCAGGCGCATGCGCCGCTGATCATCCAGCCGAAGCTGGACTGGACCAAGCTGTCCTGGATGGCGCGGATGCTGATGAACTGCACGGCCGAGGCCTACGCGGTGAACAAGTCGCGCATGGTGCGGCTGGCGGAATACTCGCGCGATTGCCTGATCGACTTGCGCGCAGAGACCGGGATTTCCTATGACGAACGGACGCAGGGCACGCTGCAACTGTTCCGGACCGAAAAGCAGGTGGCGGCGGCGGAAAAGGACATCGCGGTCCTGAAGACCGACGGCGTGCCGTTCGAGGTGCTGGACACCGAGGCCTGCCTCGCGGCCGAACCGGGCCTGATGGGCGCGAAGGACAAGATCGCCGGCGGGCTGCGGTTGCCGGGCGACGAGACCGGGGATTGCTTCAAGTTCACCACCCGCCTGTCGCAGATGGCCGAGGCGCTGGGCGTGACCTTCCGCTACGGCGTCGGGATCGACCGGCTGGAGGCCGAGCGCGGGCGGATCGTGGCGGTCCACACCTCGGAAGGCCGGATCACGGCGGATGCCTTCGTGCTGGCGCTGGGATCCTATTCGCCGATGCTGGCGGCCCCGCTTGGGATCCGCCTGCCGATCTATCCGGTGAAGGGATACTCGATCACGGTGCCAGTGGTGGACGCGGCCCGCGCGCCGGTCTCGACCGTGATGGACGAGACCCACAAGATCGCGATCACCCGGCTGGGCGACCGGATCCGCGTGGGGGGTATGGCAGAACTTGCGGGCTTCGACATGAGCCTGAAGGCGAAGCGGCAGGCGACGCTGACCCATTCGGTCGAGGATCTGTTCGGCGGTGCCGGGGATCAGTCCAAGGCGGCTTTCTGGTGCGGCCTGCGGCCGATGACGCCGGACGGAACACCGGTGGTCGGACGGTCGCCGATCCAGAACCTTTACCTCAACACCGGGCATGGCACGCTGGGCTGGACCATGGCGGCAGGGTCGGGCCAGGTGCTGGCCGATCTCGTCAGCGGCCGGCGGGCCGGGATCGAGACGGCGGATCTTGGCTATGCCCGCTATCTGCGCGAAGGGCGCAAGGGCGTGCGGCGCGGGGGCGGAGTAGCGGTTCCGGCGTGATCGCCGGAGCCAGCCTGGACTTCAGACCCCGCTTGCCGCGTGGCGGCCCTGTCCGGGGGCAAGAACCACCCGGCGCAGCAGCACGACATTGCGATCCCGCGTCTCTGGTGGGGTGTTGAGCGCCACGACCACCGCCGGGCGGACGGGCGGGCGCGGCGCCTCGGCCCGGATGACCTGCGGCTGGGTCAGGGCGCGAAGCCAGTCTTCGGCCGACTGGAAACGGGACGCTGGTTCGACCGCCATCGCCTTGTCGATGCTGGCAAGGAACCCCGGCGGGTAGCCCGCCGCTGTCCCGACAAGCGGCGGCAGGGGGTCGGCGCGGTAGTCGATCATCGCCCTCAGGCGGGTTTCGCTGTCCACCGGAACCCGGCCGCTGACCGCGTAATACAGCGACGCCGCCAGCGCATACAGATCGCTGGAGGGCGTGCAGACCCCGTTCGTCGCGTAAAGCTCGTGCGGAGAGTAGCCGTCCTTGACAAGGGTGAAGCCCGAATGCTTCTGCGCGACCCCGTTCACGACCTTGCGGGCCGCGCCGAAGTCGATCAGCACCGGCTCACCTGTGGAGGTCACGCAGATGTTGTCGGGCGAGATGTCGCAGTGCAGAAGCTGTTGGTCGTGGACATGTCCCACGGCCGAGATCAGCTTGGCCGCCAGCCCGACGATCTGGTCTGCGCTGAGGGACATCTTCTTTTCATCGACGATTTCGATCAGGTCGTGCCCGACCACGAAATCAAGCGCCATATAGGCGGTGTCGTTCTCTTCAAACAGCTGCCGGATGCCGACGATGTTCGGATGCGACAGCGAGGCGAGGATGCGGGCTTCCTCGGTGAAGCTGGCGAGGGCTTGGTGAAGATGCGCACGGTTCTGGTCCGACCGGGCCTGAACAGAGGTCAGAGTCCGGCTGCAGAACGCTTCGACAAAACACTCTTTCAGCACGACGTCCCGGTTGAGCCCATCCTTGGCGACATAGGTGATGCCAAAGCCGCCGCTGCTGAGAAACCGGGAGATCCGGTATTGGCCCAGCAACAGGGTCGTGCCCGGCAGAAGCTCATCAACGCAATCGGTGTCGCTTGCGGTTTCTGACAATCGATCGAACGCCATTCCGTGACCCCCCACAGGCAGCTGATTTCCCGGATTGAGGCCAAGAGCGCCGCCTTCCAGACGAAGGTTAATATGAATTGACAACCAGAGATTGCAACTTTTTTCGGGCAGTTCCGGGGCAGGTTTGCCCGCCAAATCATGAAAATGCCGGATTTTCTGCCAAATCTGCCGGAGTTCAAGGCCGAGATGGGACCGTCAAGCCCCGAAGTCCGTCGTGCGGACCCTCGGGAACGGCTTGTGCAAAGTGATCGATTCGCCGCAGGAACACGCTCGCGCCTGCCGCGGCGGGGCGCACGAACCCACCCGGTCGCCGGACCCTCTCGATTGGAAAGACGTGCGCCCGTCTACCGTTCTTCGACCAGAATCTCGCGTTTGCCGACGTGGTTGGCGCGGGTGACCACGCCCTGATCCTCCATCTGCTCGACCAGCCGGGCAGCCTTGTTGTAGCCGATGCCAAGCTTGCGCTGGATGTAGGAGGTCGAACATTTGCGGTCCCGCGCCACGATGGCCACGGCCTGATCGTAAAGCGTGTCGTCGCCTTCACTGTTCAGGCCAAGAACCATGTCGATCTCGTTGTCGCGTTCGTCGTCCACGCTTTCGACCACGCCGGACATATAGACCGGGGGGCCGAAGGATTTCAGGTGATTGACGATCTCCTCGACTTCCTCGTCCGAAACGAAGGGGCCGTGGATGCGGGTGATCTTGGCACCGTTGCCCATGTAAAGCATGTCGCCCATGCCCAGAAGCTGTTCGGCCCCCTGTTCGCCAAGGATCGTGCGGCTGTCGATCTTCGAGGTGACCTGGAAGCTGATCCGGGTCGGGAAGTTCGCCTTGATCGTGCCGGTGATCACGTCGACCGAGGGGCGCTGGGTGGCCATGATCAGGTGGATGCCAGAGGCGCGGGCCATCTGGGCAAGGCGCTGGATGCAGGCCTCGATCTCTTTGCCGGCGACCATCATCAGGTCGGCCATCTCGTCCACGATGACGACGATGTAGGGGATCGGGACGGGCTGGAATTCGTCCGTCTCGAAGATGGGATCGCCGGTCTCCTCGTCAAAGCCGGTCTGGATGGTGCGCTTGAACATCTCGTTCTTCGACAGCGCCTCGCGGACGCGGCCGTTGTAGCCCTCGATGTTGCGCACGCCCATCTTCGACATCTTGCGGTAGCGTTCCTCCATCTCGCCGACGACCCATTTCAGGGCCACGACTGCTTTCTTCGGGTCGGTCACGACGGGGGAAAGCAGGTGCGGGATGCCGTCGTAAACGGAGAGTTCAAGCATCTTCGGGTCGATCATGATCATCCGGCATTCCTCGGGCGAGAGCTTGTAGAGGAGCGAAAGGATCATGGTGTTGATCGCGACGGACTTGCCCGAACCGGTGGTTCCCGCGATCAGAAGGTGGGGCATCTTGGCAAGGTTCGCCACGATCGGATCGCCGCCGATGTCCTTGCCCAGTGCAAGCGGCAGGCGCATCTGGCTGTCGCCGAAATCGCGGGCAGAAAGGATTTCCTTGAGCACGACCTTTTCGCGCACGGCATTGGGCAGCTCGATCCCGATGACGGTACGGCCCG
>JANOER010000043.1:0-7053 GCA_031441285.1 Rhodobacterales bacterium | reverse complement strand
TGCTCCGAAAAGCCGCCGCGCGAACCTACGATGACCTCTGGAAAGCCGTCGGCACCGTCTGCGACCTCTTCACCGAGGACGAATGCCTCAACTACTTCATCGCCGCAGGATACAAACCCGAATGACCGCGACACGCTCTAGCCTGTGCTTTCATTTTCCGGTCAGAAGCGCAGCCAGGACAGTGGCATGCAAGGCCAATCTGGGGCTATTTCATGCATCGTTTCAAGACCGACTGCGCCATGACGCCTCGGCTTGCTTGTTATTCCGGAAAAACATGCTCAGCATGGCTTTGCTTCTGTAAAGGCGGATCGCACCAAGGCAGGCGAAAGCCTGGCCCCGCTCTCGCCATCCGGAAATGCGGTCGGACCGCAGGATCTTCGGAACCTCGATCACTGGCGAGACAGCCATCGCCAAGGCCCGGAGAATCCACTTCACTTTTCCAACGGGTGTTCCTGCACGTTCGGCATGGTCATGGGCGATGTGGCGATCCCATTTTCGTGCCAGCTCTCCAAATGTCCGGCGGGCCGGATGGTAGACAATCATCGAAGCTACATAGTCGGTATGATAGCCAAGGGCCCCTGCCCGCAAACCCCAGTCACGATCTTCGGCAATCTCGATGGCCCCGAACGGCCCGACATGGCGCAGAATCTCTGGACGGGTTGCCAGATTGCCCGTTCCGGAGAAGCCCTCAGCAATATACGCACGGTTCCGAAAAGAGTAGATCGCCTCATAGGGTTCAAGGAAAGTCGGCTTTTGGGGATCGGCGTAGCCGACGCGCACGTCGCCCCCGACAATCTGGGTCGACGGCATGGAAAAGCTGGTTTCAATCGCGGCCAGCCAACCAGGATCGGCATGACAATCGGCGTCAATGAAAGCCAGGACATCACCGCGCGCGGCAGCAGCTCCGGTGTTGCGCGCAGGCCCCGGACCCGGCGTGCTTTCGTGCAAAAGCAAGGTGCCGGGGAACGCTGCGCATACCTGATCAGGCAGGCGCTTCGATGCGTTGTCCACAACGATGATCTCGAATTCCGCCGTGCAACCCTGTTGGGCATGAAGCCGGGCAAGGCACTCGCTCAGATGCTCTTCCTGATTGAAGTGCGGGATGATCACGGAGATGCGCATCACATCTGGTCCTCAGAAGAATTCCTGCAGAAAGATCTCGAGCGCGAACAGCGACCAAAGCGTCTTGGAGTGATCCCGGCTGCCGTTGGCGTGTTCCTCGCTGTAGCGAAGCAGAACCCTGCGATCAATGTAGTCGCGCGTCACGGCATCCGGACCAAGCAGAAGATCGTGAAACCGGGCGCGCAACGGACCCCGGAACCAGGCTCCGACGGGCATCCGGAAACCGTTCTTTGGGCGGCGCAGCACGGCCTGGGGCAGACGTGGCCGCAGTGCTTCGCGGACGATGCGCTTGGTCGTGCGCCCCTTGATGCGCCAGTGTTCGGGCAGGCTGGACGCATATTCTGCCAGCCGGACGTCCATGAACGGCGCCCGCGCCTCAATCGACGCCGCCATCGTCATGCTGTCCATCCGCTCCAGCAGGTTGTCAGGCAGCCAGGACGTCTGGTCGAAGTGCAGGACGCGCCGCAATGGCGAGGCTTCGGCGGCGGCCGCGAAAGGCATCCGGTCCACACTCCGGGAGCCGGCTGGTCCGGTCCACAGTCCGGCACGTTCCGCCGGGCTGATCGCACCGAACCAGCGGACCATCCGGGTGTCGAAGTCGCGTTCGCCAAACGCGCGGCCAGCAATTCCGATCCGACCTGCCAAGCCCGGCAGCAGGGCAGCACTTGCCACCATCGTTCGCCCAGCCAGGGCCGCCAGTCCAGATGGCGCAAACCGGCCGAAATGCGCTTCCGCCATGTGCTTGGGATAGCCGGCAAACAATTCGTCCGCCCCTTCACCTGACAGCACGACCTTTACATCTCGGGCAGCTTCCATCGACATCATGTAGATCGGCAGGTCGGCCGTTTCACTCATCGGTGCCCCGCGATGGCGGCTGAGCATCGGCAAGAGATCAAGCATCTGGTCAACATCAAGTTCGATCTGCGTATGGATCGTCTCCAGAAGTCGGGCCGTTTCGGCTGCCGCGGGCAGCTCTGCGTCCGCGTCCCCGCGAAAACCTACTGAGAACGTCCGGATCTCCGGCACTCCCAGATGCCGCAGGGTCGCCACGATGGAAGACGAGTCGAGCCCGCTTGACAGAAAGGCTCCGACCGGAACGTCCGCCCGCATCCGCAACCGGACTGCCTCGTCGAAAATCTCCAGAAACCCCTCAACCGGATCGGAGGGGACAGGCATTCGCCCACCCCCTTGTGCCTCGGGCGGGATCCAGTAGCGCTGTTCGCGCCAGGCACCATTCTGCCAGCGGATCATGCTGCCCGGGGCAAGTTTCCGGATTCCGCGAAAGAAGGTGTTCGGGCCCGGGACATAGCGCCAGCAGAGATAGTCATGCAGGGACTCTGGATCGAGTTCTGCGGTAACCGTGGGGTATTCCAGTAACGCCGCAATTTCCGAGCCGAACACAATCCCCTCGCCGCGGCCGGCTTGCAGGACAGAGAAGAAGACCGGCTTTTTCCCGAACGGATCGCGTGCAAGCGTGACCGAATTGTCGGTCCGGTCATGCAGTGCGAAGGCGAACATGCCGCGAAACCTGGCAAGACAGTCGGGGCCCCAGGCGCGCCAGGCCTCAAGGATGACCTCGGTGTCGGATGACGTGCGCAGGACAGCGCCCTTCGCAACAAGTTCAGTCCGTAGTTCCAGATAGTTGTAGATCTCGCCGTTGAACACGACGGTATAGCGGCCATCGTGGCTCTGCATCGGCTGGGCACCGGTCGCGAGATCGATGATCGACAGCCTGCGGTGGCCAAGCGCGACGGTCAAGCCGTCCCCAAGTGGCAGCACGACATGCCCTTCGCCGTCGGGGCCACGATGACGGATGCGGCCGGTCATGGCATGAAGCGTCGCTTCGCCTTGCACCAAACCGATCCAGCCAGCTATTCCGCACATGTTTGCTCGCTTTCCTGACTGGCTTTCGGCCCCCTGAGCCCACGGCAAAGGAACATTTGTTTGATAGTCGCCGCTGCCGGACTGGGCAAGCGCGATGGGCGGTCTGTTTGAAGGTTGCCAAGGCACGGGTCGACGCAGGCTGCATGTCGCTGAACATGTTGACTTTGTTTCCACCAGTCGAATAACTGGCCACCGCGCGAATTCGAGTAGTCCATTGGAGCCGTCGAATGCCCAGCAAGCACGATACGTCTCTTGTCCTAAGCGGTTGGCTAAGCTTGGCAGGCTTTGTTGCCGGCTTTCCCTTTCGCCCGACCCGCAACAGGGCGCGCAAACTGCTGATCGCCAGCGAACAGGTTTGCGCGGCAATCCCCACGACAACGATCGAACGCGTTCTTGGGCCAGTCTCCGACGAGACCCGTATCGTCATGACGGCAGTCGAGACAAAGCTGCACAACTGCAGCTTGTTCGAACTTTGCGTTCTGTCCGCAATCGTCGCTGCGCGGAAGCCCCGGCGCATCCTTGAAATAGGAACCTACGACGGGCGTTCTGCGCTGGCCATGGCTGCCAATATGCCTCCAGACGGAAAACTCTACACCTTGAATCTTCCGCCCGACTATACGAGCGACAAGGCGGACGTCGGGCCCGACGAAATGTTGTCGGCCAAGGTTGAAAGCGGTCATCGCTGGCGCGACACACCGGAAGAGTCCCGGATCGAACAGATCTTCGGCAATTCCATGACCTTTGATTTCCGGCCGCTCGGGCCAGTGCAGATGGCTTTTATCGACGGCGGGCATGCCAAGGACATCGTCCTCAACGATTTCAAGAAGACCCATGAGATCATTGATCGGAACGATGGTATAATCCTGTTCCATGATGCGACCCGCTATGGCGTCCGACCTGCACTAGAAAAACTCTTTCAGCAGGGTGAAAAGATAGGCCTGATAGCCGGAACCACGATAGGTGTGGTCGTCTATCGTGACGGACAGCAGATCGTAACCTGGTAGCTTGGTTGATGAAGAATTCCCCTCGCGCCCAACAAATGCCCCTGAAAGTGAACGCCAGTGAGTCTCACAATCATCGCAAATCGCGTGAAAACCGACAAAGGGACCCAGACCGGCGCGGCGCACGGATACGCGTTGGTCTATGACATGGTGTTTGGGGCCTTGCATGACAGACCGCGCATCGACCTGCTCGAGATGGGGCTGGCCATAGGCGGGCCCGAACTCGGCGGCAACATAGACCGGAATGTGACCGCTTCGCCAAGCGTCAATCTTTGGCTTGAATACTTTCCGGGCGCGCATGTCACTGGTTTCGACATCTCCGACTTCTCCGCAATCCATCATGACCGGTTCACGTTTCTGCGTGGCGATTCCGGAAAACGTGAAGATGTCGAACGCATCAGGGACCTCGGACGGAAGTTCGACGTCATCCTCGACGATGCATCGCATGCTTCTTTCCATCAGCAGCTCGGTCTTACGGTTCTCTTCGAATGCCTGAAGCCCGGGGGCCTCTACATCATTGAAGACCTTGGATGGCAGCCCAGACAAATCGAGCAAAGCCTGCCAGCCGTGCCAACGACAGCAAAGGTGCTGGCAGAATTCCTGTCCACGGGGCGTCTTACGCCGACGGCGGCAATTGGTCCGACTGAAGCCGCGCACCTGGAAAAGAGCATCTCCGCGATCCAGCTTCTGGACGAAAGCCAGCTCAATGCCCTGGGCGATACCTACAACCGCAACCATGGGCTGCCAGCGGTGGATCGGCCCGGCTGGCGGGGCAAAGGCGCGGGCGGGCGAATCCTCAGTCCATATTTCTGGCTTTTCTCCGCCAGGCGCTTTGCACAAGGACTGATGGGCCAGGAAAGTGCCAACTGGAAAAGTGTGAAACTGGCGATTCTGCAGCGCAATCCGGACGCGGAAGAATGAGTTGTCTCAGGTGTCATACGGGCCGCCCAGGATCGGGGCACGACTCCGATCTGGGCATCTGACAGGGTTTTCTTTGGTCTTGCGGCCCTAAATCTGTGCGCAAGGCAACAGGATCAGCACGTGAAGACTTCATCCAGCCCGTCCGGCGATCTTCCCCAACTCACCGTCATCATGATCAGCTACAACACGCGCGATCTGACGCTGGCGGCCCTTCGCACCCTATTCGACACGACCCGGGACACCCCTGTCCGCGTTGCCGTGCTTGACAACGCATCGGACGACGGATCGGACGACGCCGTGGCCGCGGCCTTTCCGCAAGTCGACCTGATCCGGTCCCCGCAGAACCTCGGTTTTGCCCGGGCCAACAACCTGGTGGCCGAGACGGCCAACTCAGAGTTCCTGCTCCTGCTGAACCCCGACACCGAATGCCATGCCGGCGCGGTGGACAACCTCATGGCCTTTGCGAAAGCGCATCCGCAGGCTGGCATCTGGGGTGGACGCACGGTCTTTCCCGACGGAAGCCTCAACATCGGGTCCTGCTGGCAGCGCATCACGCCCTGGAGCCTCCTTTGCCTCGCGGTCGGGCTGACGGCGGCCTTTCCGCGCACGGACATCTTCAACACCGAAGCGCGGGGGGCATGGATGCGCGACACGGTCCGCGAGGTGGACATCGTGTCCGGCTGCTTCTTCCTGATCCGCCGCGATCTGTGGGCCCGGCTTGGCGGCTTCGATCTTCGCTATTTCATGTATGGCGAAGAGGCCGATCTGTGCCTGCGAGCGCACCGGCTTGGCTGCCGCCCGTTGATCACGCCCAAGGCGGAAATCATGCATCTTGTCGGCGCCGCAAGCAGCAGCCGTGCGGGAAAACGCCTGATGGTGACCAAGGCCCGCGTCACGCTGGTCCGGGACCACTGGCCTGCCTGGCAGGTGCCGTTCGGGATCGGGCTGATGTGGCTCTGGGGCGCGCTGCGCTTCGCGGTGACGCAGGCACTTGCACCGCTGGGCGGTGAAAAGGGCCGGTCACGGGCCGCCTATTGGGCAGAGATCTGGGGCAAGCGGCACGACTGGCTGCGCGGGTATTGATCCGCAGCGCCACGGTCCGTTCAGGGAACGAGACCATATCTTTGGCACACAGGAACTGCCGAATCAGAGCGGGCCGCTGTTTCAGGTCTGTTACAAGAATGCCGATAAAACTTGATGAATTGCTGCCCTTGCGGAAACTGCGCAAATCCAGGTGAAACCCTGCGTTGCTCTGCCGCAAAAGTCCGGCAACTCTTGATTGTATTTTGACCGTCGGGTTCCGCTGCGTCGATCTTGTTCTTGCCAGTCAAAGGCTGGCCATGCGAATACACATTCAGACTGGTATCGGTGTTTGCGGCGAATGATCCGCCATTTGAAGGAACAAAATGATGATCAAGAAACTGATTTCTGCGGCTGTGCTTACGGTCGCTCTTGCGGTGCCTTCGGTGGCGGCGACCCTTAACGGCACGTTCACGATCGATATCCGGAATTTCGCTCCTGGCGCCGGAGGCTCGACGGCATCGCAGGCAACCGCCGCGAATTTCGGCTTTCAGGCTCCGGACGCGGTGATCACCTACACCGGTAACCTCGACTTCCTTATCCCCGGTCCGCAGTCCACCGGCAGCGTCACCAAGATCAGGGACTTCCTGAACACGGGCCTGGGAACGATCACGGACGCTACCGATGATGAACTGGCTTTCCTGGCCGGCACGCTGCTAAGCCAGGGCGGGTTCGTGACGACGACCTTCTTCCAGATCACCGGGACGTTCGCCTCGGCGATCCAGGGTATTATCACCCATGATGACGGCATCACCTTGGTTGCCCAGGGACAGACCGGCGGCGTTTCGGCTTTCCCGACGAGCCAAATCTCGACCGCATTCTCCGCGAGTCAGGGCGCTTTTACGCTGTACTACGCAGCGGCAAACGGCAACCCGTCGGTCCTGAACGTTGCAGCTGTTCCGGTTCCGGCTGCTGGCTTCCTGCTGCTGGGCGCGCTGGGCGGGTTGGCCGCGATGCGCCGCCGCAAGCAGGCTGCCTGACACCACGACACCATCTGATGAAGGCCGGGCCGATGCGCCCGGCCTTTTTCGTTGCGCAAGGCCGG
>JANOER010000042.1:0-5113 GCA_031441285.1 Rhodobacterales bacterium | reverse complement strand
TGCCTTGCAGGGGGCCATGCCGCGTGACGGCGCGGCCCAGGGGAGACGACGGAATGAAACGGGGAATTTCTGGGATTTGCGCGCTTGCCATGGCCGGGCTGCTGGCCGTTCTGGCAATGGCCGCGGAAAGTGTCGCGCAGGATGGCTATCTGATCCAGCCAGGCGACGTGTTGCGCGTCGAGGTGCTGGAGGATCCGGGCCTGAACCGCACGACACTGGTTTCACCTGACGGGCGCATCTCCTTTCCGCTGGCGGGCGGCGTCACCGCAGCCGGGCGCACGCTGGAGCAGCTCCAGGCCGATCTGGCATCCGGGATCGGCGCAAATTTCGCGGTCGTGCCCAATGTTTTCATTTCATTGGAACAGGTTGCGGAACCCCGCGTGGCCTCGGGCAGCGGAACACGCGCCGCGGCCACGATCGAGATTTTCATCATGGGCGAGGCCGCGAACCCCGGCAAGCTGGACGTCAAGCGCGGAACCACTCTCCTGCAGGTCTTCGCCCAGATGGGCGGCTTTTCGCCCTTTGCGGCGACCAAGCGCGTGCAACTGCACCGCGCGGGCACTATCAGCAAGCTGAACTACGACGCCATCGAAGGCGGGACCAGCACTGCAGGGGCAACCATCCTGCAGGATGGCGACGTGATCGTGGTACCGCAGAGACGACTTTTCGAATAACGAATCCTGCGCAAGAATGGCCACAAAGGCCGCAAGCGCAAAGGGGCAGGCATGGAAAAGCAGGCGCGGATCGCCGGGGCGGCATCAGGATTGGGGCTTGTTGCTCTGATCGCCCTTCCGCTGGCGGCACAGGAAGACGGCGGGCTGCGGCTGACATTCGGCGTGGCGGCGCGGGTTGAAACAATTTCAAATCCGGGCCTGAGCGTCCCGGCCGAGCCTCGTTTGGAAAGCCTGTCCACCCGGCTGAGTTTCGGCCTTTCGGACAAGACCCGGACTGGTGCCGTGTCGTTGTCGGCTGCCGGCTCTCTGGCGGCAGACAACGATGAAAGCACGAACGGACTGGAAGACCCCGACCTGCGCCTGTCGTGGAAGCGGAGCGGGGCGACCTCGTCACTGGATCTGAACGCCTTTCTGCGCGAATCCGATCTTGATACGCTGCGCGGTGTCGTCCTTGATCCCGATACCGGAGAGGCCACCAAAGATGTCGTCGGAGACGGAAAGCAGCGCCAGTCCGGAGGTGGGCTGACACTGGCGTTCGGCGAAAGCGGCCCCTGGGGCGGCACGCTGTCAGCCGGTTTGACCGACACAACCTACAGCGGCAGCACGGACGAGGTTGATAGCCGCGACGCCAGTCTGGGCGGAACGCTGCGCTTTGAACTCGACTCGGCAACCGCGGTGACCGCGGGCTTGCGCTGGTCCCGCTTTGATGAGGATGGCGCAGCCTATCGCGACACCTTGCGCCCCGAGCTGGGCTTGCGGCGCAACCTGGCGGGCGGCTTTGCCTCGGCCGACGTCTTTGCCGAGGACACCGAGGATGGCACGCGGGCTGGCCTGTCTTTCGGCCGCAGCTGGGAGCTTAAGGACGGCTCGTTTGCCTTCAACCTTGGCGCAACCCGGGGTGTCACTGGCGATCTGTCACCGACCGGCACGCTTGACTGGCAAAAGGATTTGCCCCGCGGCAGCCTAAGCGCAAGCCTGCGTCACGCCGTGACATCAGGCAGCGATGATACCGAAACCATCGTGACCACCGCCAGCCTCGGGCTGGGCCACACCATCTCGCCGCTGGCGTCGGTCAACTTCGGCCTGAACGCGAGTGACAGCGAAGATACGGTCACCAACGAGACCACGCGCAATGCGGCGCTTTCTGCCACCATCAGCCATAGCCTGACCCAGGACTGGATTCTGGACGCCGGCGTGTCCCACCGCATGCGCGACGAGGATGGCACGGGGCTTGCAACGTCGGACACCGTCTTTCTGGAACTGCGCCGTTCCTTTGACTGGCGGCCCTAGCGCGAGCGCTTCCAGCAATCCGGTCGTTCAGTCTTTCAGGTTCGTTTCCTGCGGCGGGATCCGCAAGCGCAAGGGGGCCTGGGGCAGCACTGCCCAGGACCGGACAGGTCCACCGCCGGCCGAGGCCACCATCACCGCCACCACCTGCCAGCCCTCGGCGTCATGCTCCAGAAGCGGCGCGCCGGAATTGCCCGATACCACCGGGCAATCAAGGGCCAGAAGGCCCGGCGGCCTGATCATGGGCCTGCACAGGGCCGCGTTCTGGGGCAGGTCAGGGGCCGCGCGGTCAAAACCGAACAGCGTGAAGGGCCCGTCTTCCGGATCCGACAGCGGCAGGGGCGGAAAGGACTCGGGCGGCAAGGCCGCATCCAGGACGACCAGCGCCGTATCCCGGGTCAGCGCCTCAAGTCCCGGACCATCCGCCACGCCGGTCAGGATGACCTCGGCCCCGTGGCGCTGTCCTGCCGGGCCGCCTTTGGACCAGCCTGCGTCGAACCGGATGGATGCCGGGTTTCCGACGGCGTCTCGCACGCAATGCGCGGCTGTCAGAACCAGATCGGGCGCAACCAGAACTCCGGTGCAGATCGCCGCTCCCGGCGTTGCTGACGCGCCATAGCTGATCCGTCCGACTGCGGCGGGCATGTCCTCGGCCCGCGAGGCCGTCGCAACCAGCAGCGCAAGCGCGACCGCGCTGCCCCCGATCAGATTCGCTGGCGACATGTCCACTTGTTTCATGACTGGTCACCTGTGGCACCCCGGGGGGGGGCGCGGAGCCAATCATGCCGGATCCCACGACAGAGGCCAAGTCTCTGGTCAGGTATCCGGCGCGATATTCCTAACTCTGCGTGAACAGTTTGTTTTCAGGCCAGTTCTGCTGGCCATGAAGGGTGCGGCCCGGTATTGTCGCGGCAGTTTTCAAGGGTTCCAGTTGCCATGACATATTCAGACGCCCAAAGCCGGCTTGGGGCGGTCAATCCGGCGGGGTTCGGCTGGTTCATCCTGCTGATCGTGGCAGCGATTCCGGTCTTCTGGCTTGGGTTCGCTTCCCTGGCAGCAGCCTGGTCCACGGCAGAATACAGCCACGGCCCGCTGATTCCACTGATCTCGCTTTATCTCTTCCTGCGTGAGTTGCGCCAGGCTCCGCCGTTCGATCCGCTTGCTCTGGTGGACCGCCGGCCGGGGGTCGCGTTGATCCTGTTCGCGCTTGCCTTCGGCATATTTGGCAACCTGGTGCGGATCCCCGATCTGGTGACCTATGCGCTGATCCTATGGGTTGGCGGCGTGGTCCTGGTCTGCATGGGCTGGGACCGGGGCCGGCGACATCAGCTTCCGGTGCTGCACCTGATCTTCATGCTGCCCTTGCCGCAGTTCGTCTTCTGGCAGCTGACGATCTTCCTTCAGCTTGTCTCCTCCGAACTTGGAGTCTGGTTCATCCGGCTGGCCGATGTTCCGGTGTTCCTTGAAGGCAACGTGATCGATCTGGGCGTCTACAAGCTGCAGGTTGCAGAGGCTTGTTCCGGCCTGCGCTACCTGTTTCCGATCCTGTCGTTCTCCTATCTGTTCGGCATCCTGTATCAAGGGCCTTTCTGGCACAAGGCGGTGCTGTTTCTGATGGCGGCTCCGCTGACCGTGTTCATGAACAGCTTCCGCATCGGCATGATCGGTGTGCTGGTGAACAGCTACGGCATTGGCCATGCCGAAGGCTTCCTGCACTTCTTCGAAGGCTGGGTGATCTTCGGCGCCTGCGTCGGCATTCTGTTTCTGATGGCAATCGGCCTGCAGCGCCTGACCCGCGATCCAAAGCCGCTGGCAGACACGATCGACCTCGATACCACGGGCTTTGCCGCGCAGCTTCGCCGGCTTCCCGCCATCGCCCCCGCGCGCGGGATCATCCTTGCCGCGCTGATGTCGCTGGCGGTTTCGGTCGCTTTCGTCGTCACGCCTGCGCCCCCGGCCGTAACCGTCGACCGCGATCCCTTCACGCTTTTTCCGCGCAACCTTGGTGCCTGGTCCGGCCAGGTAGAGCGGCTGGAGCCGGATATCGAACTTGTTCTCGGGGCTGACGACTATATCAGCGCCACCTATCAGGCTCCGGGCGAGGCGGGGTTCGTCAACCTCTTCGCGGCTTTCTACGAAAAGCAGACCGAAGGGTCGGGCATCCATTCACCCGAGGTTTGCCTGCCCGTGGGCGGATGGGAGGTGTTCTCGATCACGCCGACCCCGGTCTCGGTCCCCGGCACGGTCTATGGAGATTTCACCGTCAACCGGGCGGTCATCCAGAAGGGGCTGTCAAAGCAACTGGTCTACTATTGGTTCGAACAGCGCGGCAAGCGGATGACCAATGACTATCTGGCAAAGGGGTCGGTGGTCTGGGACAGCCTGACCATCGGGCGCACCGATGGCGCGCTGGTGCGCTTTGTCACCGCCATTGGCCCGAACGAAACCGAAGCCGACGCCGAGGCGCGCATGCAACGCTTCATGGCCGAGGCTCTGGTCAAGCTGCCAAGGTTCATCCCGGAGTGAGTGGCGATCAGTAGTCCGGGGCGCCTGATCCGGGCATTCCGGATCTTTCCGACCTGTGCCGCCTTCCAGACACCCGCACAGGCGGCCCTTTCAAAGGTGCCGCATGACCGGGCCCGCAAATGAAAAAGGGCGGCCCCATCGGACCGCCCGGATCATTCTGCCCGACGCGCGGTTTGTCAGGCTGCGTGGCGCCGACGACGAAGTGCCACCAGACCACCCAGAGCACCAATCAGCAGAAACCCTGCGGCCGGAACGGGGACCGGCGCAAGGGCCCCATAAAGCGTCACATGCGAGAGGCCGCCACCCTCAGTCGGAGCGTTGGACCAGGATCCTTCGACCAAGCCACTGTCCACCCTAAAGGCCGCATAGGCAGGGCCCGGATTGTTCCCAACTTTGAAGACGAGAACCGCATTCACGATCCCTGTCAGGTCAAGCGTGAAACGTCCACCCGTCCTGGTCAGGAGATCGATCATGCCCGCAAGCCGGTCCACCTCGGGCCCGCTTTTCACAAGAACGTCGGGGCCACCTTCAGTTTTGTCAAATTCGATCTTCCCCAGGAAAGTGGCCGCCGGAACAAGGGCTGCCAGCATTGCCTGGAATGCACTGTCATTGTTGTCGTTTGGGCT
>JANOER010000041.1:0-1710 GCA_031441285.1 Rhodobacterales bacterium | reverse complement strand
GGAGAACGGGTTCCAGTTCTGCGACGAGGAACTCGACAAGCTTCTCGACCCCAAGATCAAGGCGTTCTTCCTGGTCAATCCGGGCAACCCGAGCGCCATCGCCCTGTCTGATGCCGTGATCGCAAAGATCGGTCAGATTCTTGAAAAGCGGCCAGATCTGATCCTGCTGACGGATGACGTCTACGGCACTTTCGTTCCAGGGTTCCGGGGTCTGCTGGGCGCGTTCCCGCACAATACCATCGGGGTCTATTCCTACAGCAAGTATTTCGGCTGCACCGGCTGGCGGCTGGGCACGATTGCCGTCCACGAGGACAACGTGTTCGACAAGCTGATCGCGGAGCATTCGGAAGAGACGTTGGTTGCGCTGGACAAACGTTATGCCGCGCTCACGCTGACACCGCGCAAGATCGCCTTCATCGACCGGATCGTGGCCGACAGCCGTGATGTGGCGTTGAACCACACGGCGGGCCTGTCGCTGCCGCAGCAGGTGATGATGATGCTGTTTTCGCTGTCGGAACTGATGGACGCGAAGAAAGACTATCAGAAGGGCTGCATCGGCATCGTCAAGCAACGCGTCCGCGCAACGATCGAGGGGCTGGGCATCGAGGTCGGGCCGAATGACCACTACGACTTTTACTACGGCCTGATCGACTTTGAATTCTGGATGCGCAAATACGTCGGGGACGAGGTTGTCGATTGGGTCAAGAAGAATGTCCATCCCCTCGACCCGGTGTTCAAGCTGGCCGAGGATCACGGCATTGTCCTTCTGAACGGCAGCGGCTTTGACGCCCCGGCCTGGTCGGTGCGGGTGTCCTTCGCGAACCTGCCCGAGCATGTCTACGACGACATCGGCCGGGCGATCCGCGCGGTGGCGGCAGGCTATGTCGCTGATTTCGAAGCCAGCAAGGCCAAGTGACATGCAAACACCCATCAGCCTGGGCAGGCGCATCCTGAAGACCTCGCGGCTTGCCGGGACGGTTGCCGCCTTCCTCGCCAGCACCAGTTTTCTGGCGCTTGCCGAACAGGGCACCACCCGGATCACCGTTCTGGCCACCGGCGGCACCATCGCCGGGGCCCAGGCCGAAGAGGGCGGGTATGGCTACAAGTCCGGGTCCTTCGACATCAAGGATCTGATTTCGGCGGTGCCGAACCTGGACAAGCTGGCCCTCATCACCGGCGAGCAGGTGGTGAACATCGGCAGCCAGGACATGAACAACGAGGTCTGGCTGACCCTTGCCCGTCGTCTGGCCGAGGTGGTCACCTCTGCCGATACCGATGCCGTGCTGATCACGCATGGCACCGACACGATGGAGGAAACCAGCTATTTCCTGTCCCTCGTGACCAAGACCACCAAGCCGATCATCATGGTAGGCTCGATGCGCCCGGCAACGGCGATCAGTGCGGACGGGCCAAGCAACCTCTTCAACGGGGTGTCGGCGGCGATCAACCCCGGGTCGGTCGGGCGCGGCGTGCTGGTCGTGCTGAACGACCAGATCCACTATGCGCGCAACGTCTCGAAGCTGAACACAACCGATGTGCAGACCTTCCAAAGCGGCAATCGCGGTCCGGCGGGACTGACCAACACCGGGGCGATCACCTGGTTTGCAATGCCAGAGCGCAAGCAAGGCATGACCAGCGAGTTCAGCATCGACGGTCTGACCGACCTGCCGCGCGTCGATGTGATCTATGGCCATGCCGGCATGAACGCTG
>JANOER010000040.1:0-12039 GCA_031441285.1 Rhodobacterales bacterium | reverse complement strand
CCCGAACCGCCCCGGCACGTACCTGGTCGGGGTGCGCCGGCTCACCGGCCGGCCCGAGCGCGCCTACGTGCGCGTGCAGATCACGAACCTGTCCGTCACCTCGATCGAAGAGCCCGGCCGCGCCGTGCTGTACGTGCGCCGCCTCGACGACGGCGCCCCGGTCGCGGGCGCGACACTCAAGCTCGAGGGCCACGCGCGCTACAGCGGCACGTACATCACCGCGACCTTCCCGACCGACCCGGCGGGCCGCGTCACCTTGCGCCCGCTCGACTGGGTCGATCTCACCCGCGTGTCGATCGCGCACGGCGAAGACGTGCTCGTCATCGACCCGAACGCCGTCGATACTCGGCTTTACTGCTGGGAAGCGGTGATCGGTCCGAGTCGACCATCATGCGAAACGGGGAGAACTCTATTCATGACGACTGTGGGCATGTTTCGGCGTGCGCTTGCTTTGGCAGTGACAGGCGGTTGCCTTGTCGCAGGCGCAATGGCCGCTGCCCAGGAAGCGCAGGTTACCGGCAAGATCGAATGGGGTGTCTGGATTGATGCGGACGGTTGCCAGCACTGGTGGTCCGACGGCGGGACCGAAGGCTACATGGTGCCACGCCGCGACCCCAAGACCGGCAAGCCGGTGTGCCTGAAACAGGCCAGCTGCCTTTCAACCGGCACGGACACCTATTTTGCGACGGCCAGCGCCTCGCTGACCGCAGAAGGACGCTCTGAACTGGAATCGTTCTTCCGCCAGTCCGATGCGTTTTCCTACTCGATCGCCGGCCACACCGACAGCCGTGGCACCGATGACTACAACCAGGCCCTGTCCGAGGCGCGGGCCGAGACGGTCGCCGACGTCGCCCGGTCGGTGGGCGCTTCGGTCGAAGGTGTGACCGGTTTCGGCGAGACAACGCCCGTCGCATCGAACGGCACGTCCTCCGGCATGGCGAAGAACCGCCGCGTCGACGTGCTTTGCAAGAAAGGGTGAGGGCGATGACCAGAGCAAGTTGTTTCGCGCGGGTCCGCAGCGCGCTGCCGGGTGGTCCGCTGCCGCGATTCGGGGTCGTCCTGGCGATGGCCTCCGCCCTTTCCGGATGTGCAGGCGGGTTCATCGAGGGCATCGAGGGCGCCCAACCCTATAGCGGACCGGACTCGGTGATCGCAACGGCCGAGGACTTCGGCCGTGACCGGGTGTCGCTTGTCGATGGCGAAGCGGCCATTGCCTATGACCCGGACGGCTGCCAGGTCTGGATCATCGATGATGGCGTCGAGGGCTATTCAACCCCGCGCTTCGACCCCGCAACCGGTTTGCCGGTCTGCGACGACAAGTTCCCGCCCGGCACGGTGATCGGGGTCTACGAAACGCAGGATGCCGGAATTTCGGACAGTGTCTCGGGCCCGGCAAGAGGCCATAGCGGCGGCTGACAGGTCGGCGAAGGCCGCTGAATCGGGGCTCTGGTCTGTCCAGAGCCCTTTTTCGTTGCCGAAAGACCGGGCTTTGTCACGAAACCTGCATCATTCCGCACAAGAGTTAGTAGTGGCAGCGGGTTTTGCTTGCCAGATGACGTGGCGGGCGGCAAACTTTCTCTTGTGGCCCTGATAGAAGGAGCGCCCGCTTGGGCATCAGCGCGCTGACCCCCCCGACCGCTGAGGACATCATCGAAACCGTCCTCGAATTCCCTGACAACCGGCTTTTGATCGGCCTTTGCGGTGAGTTTGACCGCAACCTCGCTCAGGTCGAACACCAGATGGGGGTGCACATCCTGCGACGCGGCAACCGCCTCGCGGTGATCGGCGAAAAGGGAGCGCGCGAACAGGCGGCGGCGGTGCTGCGATCGCTTTACGCCCGGCTCGAATCGGGTCGCGGGGTCGCGGCGGGCGACATCGACGGTGCAATGCGCATGGGCCGCCCGGTTGGCGAGGCCGTGGGGATCGACCAGGGCGAGCTTTTCCAGACCGGCCTTGAACTTCGGACCCGGAAAAAGCCGATCGAGCCCCGGACCGAGGCGCAGAAGGCCTATGTCGCGAACCTGTTTCAGAACGAGCTTGGCTTCGGCATCGGCCCGGCCGGCACCGGCAAGACTTATCTGGCGGTCGCGGTCGGGGTGACGATGTTCATCTCGGGCGCGGTGGAGAAGATCATCCTGTCGCGTCCGGCGGTCGAGGCGGGCGAAAGGCTGGGCTTCCTGCCCGGCGACATGAAGGAGAAGGTCGATCCCTACATGCAGCCCCTGTATGACGCGCTGAACGACTTCCTGCCGTCGAAACAGGTGGAAAAGCTGTTGCAGGAAAAGCGGATCGAGATCGCACCCTTGGCCTTCATGCGTGGCCGGACGCTGTCGAACGCCTTTGTCGTGCTGGACGAGGCGCAGAACGCGACCGCGATGCAGATGAAGATGTTCCTGACCCGCCTTGGCGAAGGCAGCCGGATGGTGGTGACGGGCGACCGCACGCAGGTGGACCTGCCGCGCGGAACTGCATCCGGGCTGGCCGAGGCCGAGCGGATCCTGAAGGGGGTGAAAGGGGTCAGCTTCAACTACTTCACCTCGCAGGACGTGGTGCGCCATCCGCTGGTCGCCCGGATCATCCAGGCCTACGAGAAGGACGACGACAGCGTCGCGTGACGGGCCAGCGGAATTGAGCGCTGGCGCGCGAAGAGTCCTTGTCTCGTCGTCGGGGCTTGCGCCCTCCTCCTCAGGCAACGAGGGGCACTGCCCCTCGCGCTCCCCGGGATATTTGGTCAGAAAGGAAAGACCTGCGGATTTGACGGCAGGGCCATGTCGCGCTAGGGGGCGCGGATGGAACTGGTCGAAACGCAATACGAAGACGCGCGCTGGGAGGCTTTCGGGCTGGCGGCGCTTGCCGAACGCGCCGGGTTGGCAGCACTTGGCGGGGTCGGGCTTTCCGGCACCGGATTCCAGATCGGACTGCTTGGCTGCGACGATCTCCGCATCGGCGGGCTGAACGCCGACTTCCGGGGCAAGCCGTTGCCCACCAACGTGCTGAGCTGGCCATCGCAGGAACGGGCCGCCGCCTTGGGGGGGGTGCCCGATCTTCCCGATCGCGGATCCGAAGACGAACCCGAATCCCTTGGCGACATCGCCATCGCCTGGGAGACCTGCGCCGCCGAGGCGGTGGCGCAGGAAAAGCCCATGGCGGATCATGTCACGCATCTGATCGTGCATGGCGTGCTGCACCTGCTGGGATATGACCACGTCGAGGATGCCGACGCCGACCTGATGGAGACGCTGGAGGTGCGGATACTTGCCACCCTCGGGGTTTCTGACCCATACTGACGCAGCGCCCTCCAGACGGGTGATTTCAGGACAAAGGACCGATGGGCAGTAGCACCGACGGGTCAGCCGCAGCGCCGGGCGCGCAGACGGATCTGGCAGACGATCCCCAGACAGACCAGGCCCAGCGCGGCTTTTTCGGACGGCTTCTTTCAGCATTCAGCCCGACGAACGATTCGGCGGACCCGACCGCGTCGCAGTCGGCGCCTGCGTCGGGCCAGGCTTCCGGCCTGGGCGCGCTGCGCCGGATGCGGGTCGATGACGTGGCAATTCCAAAGATCGAGATCGTCGCGGTGCCGATGGACATCGGACGGGACGATCTGGTTCAGGTGTTTCGCGACCACGGGTTCAGCCGGGTTCCGGTCTACAAGGGCACGCTTGACCATCCGCAGGGGCTTGTTCTTTTGAAGGATCTTGCGCTTCAGCACGGCTTTGGCGCGACGGGCCGGTTCAGTCTCAAGCGGCTTCTGCGGCCGATTCTCTACGCGCCGCCGTCCATGCCGACGGGTGTCCTGTTGCAGAAGATGCAGAAGGACCGCGCCCACATGGCACTGGTGATCGACGAATACGGCGGGGTCGACGGGCTGGTCACCATCGAGGATCTGATCGAGACGGTCATTGGCGAGATCGAGGACGAGCACGACGAAGTGGAAGGCGCGCTGTGGAAAGAGGAAAAGCCCGGCGTGATCCTGGCGCAGTCGACCGCGCCGCTGGAAGAGATCGAAGCGGCGCTTGGCGTGGCTCTGCGGGCTGGCGAAGAAGATGAGGAGATCGACACGCTGGGCGGTCTTGTGTTCCTGCGCTCGGGTCGGGTGCCGGCGCGCGGCGAGGTGATCGCGCACGAAAGCGGCGTGCAGTTCGAGATCGTCGACGCCGATCCGCGCCGGATCAAGCGGCTGCGGGTGCGGATGCCGTCGGCAGAGATCGGGTCACAGGGCGGCGCGACCTGAATGCAGCTTGCCGCGCTGGCCAAAGGGCGTCCGCTGGCGTCAGCCTTAGTGCTGGGCCTTGTCGCGGCCCTTGGTCAGGCCCCCTGGGGGCTGGTTCCGCTTGCCATCGTCGCAATGACCGGGCTGGTCTGGCTTCTGGGCCATGCCGCAGGCGCGCGGTCCGCGTTCTGGCTGGGGCTTGCGGCGGGAACGGGCCATTTCGGCCTGGCGCTGTCCTGGATCGTCGAGCCGTTCCTGATCGACATTGCGCGCCATGGCTGGATGGCTCCCTTTGCCCTGGTGCTGATGGCGGTGGGGATGGGTCTGTTCTGGGGCGCGTCGGCGGCCCTGGCTGCCCGGACCGAGGTGCCTGCGCTGGGGTTCGCCGTGATCTTTACCGGGATGGAAGTGCTTCGGGGCCTGCTTCTGACCGGCTTTCCCTGGGCACAGGCAGGACACGCCCTGATCGGCACGCCGGTTGATCAGGTCGCTTCGGTGCTTGGACCGGCCGGTCTTACTCTGGTTCTGCTGCTGTGCGCGGCCTTGCCGGTCATTGCTGGTTGGCGTGGTCTGGCGGGAACCCTGCTGCTACTTGCCGCGACCACCGGGTTCGGGTCCTGGCGGCTGGCATTGCCGCTGCCGCCTGATCGCGATGTGACGTTGCGGCTGGTGCAACCGAACGCGGCACAGTCTCTCAAGTGGGACGAGGCCATGGCCGAGACCCATCTGCGCCGGCTTCTTGACCTGACCCGCCGCGGCGAGGGTGCCGATCTGACGATCTGGCCGGAAACGGCCGTGCCCTACATGCTGGAATTTGCGCCGTCTGTGGCCGGCATGATCACCACCGCGTCGCAGGGCCGTCCGGTGGCCGTGGGCATCCAGCGCGAGGCGGCCGGGCGCTACTTCAACAGCCTGCGCGTGCTTGCGGGCGATGGCGAGGAACTGGCGCAGTACGACAAGCACCATCTGGTGCCCTTCGGCGAGTATGTTCCCGCCGGGGATCTTGCCTATCGCTGGTTCGGGATCACGGCGTTCGCGGCTCAGTCCGGGGCGACCTATTCGGCCGGTCCGGGCCCGGCGGTTCTGGATCTGGGCGCGCTAGGCAAAATGCTGCCCCTTATCTGCTATGTGGCGGTCTTTCCACGGCTGGTCAATGCCGCACCCGAACGTGCCGACTGGATGCTGCAGGTCACCAACGATGCCTGGTTCGGCGTCCGGAGCGGGCCGTTCCAGCACTTTGACCAGGCGCGGCTTCGTGCGATCGAGCAGGGTCTGCCGCTGATCCGCGTCGCGAACACCGGTGTCACCGCTGTGATCGACGCGCGGGGAAGGGTGGTGGACGCGCTGCCCTTCGCAACCAGAGGCGTGCTGGATGCCCCCCTTCCGGGCGCGTTGCCGGCCACGCCTTACGCCCGGTATGGCGAGGTGCCCATCGCGCTGTTGCTGGCGGGTCTCGCTCTGCTGGTCATTCGCCGCCCGCGCAAGTCCGCCCATTGACGACGCTGCGCCTGACGACTAGGCAAGCGCATCTCAATTCGCCACAACGGCTTCCTGGCGTGGCGGGGTTCACCCAACGGAGCACTTCCCATATGAACACTTCCACTGGCCGCCAAGATTACGTCTTCACTTCGGAGTCGGTCTCTGAAGGACATCCCGACAAGGTCTGTGACCGCATTTCGGATGCCGTCCTTGATGCTTTCCTCAAGGAAGAACCGAACGCCCGGGTCGCCTGCGAGACCTTTGCAACCACCAATCGCGTGGTTGTCGGAGGCGAAGTCGGCCTTTCGTCGAAAGAGGCCACGAAGGCGATGATGGGCCGTATCGACGGCATCGTCCGCGACTGCGTGCGCGACATCGGCTACGAGCAGAAGAAGTTCCACTGGGAAAAGATCAAGGTCCACAACTACATCCACGAACAGTCCGCCCACATCGCGCAGGGCGTCGACAAGGACGGCGCCGGCGATCAGGGGATCATGTTCGGCTATGCCACGCTGGAAACTCCCGAGTACATGCCCGCGCCGATCCAGTATGCGCATGCGATCCTGCGCCGTCTGGCCGAGGTGCGGAAATCGGGGGCCGAGCCGACTTTGGGGCCTGACGCGAAAAGCCAGCTTACGCTGCGCTATGCGAACGGAAAGCCGGTCGAGGTGACCTCGATCGTGCTGTCGACCCAGCACACGTCGAAGCGTCAGACCTCGAAGGTGATCCGCAAGCTAGTTGAACCCTATATCCGCGAGATCCTGCCCGACGGCTGGATCACCCGGAAGACCGAATGGCATGTGAACCCGACTGGAACCTTCGTGATCGGCGGGCCGGACGGCGATGCGGGCCTGACCGGGCGCAAGATCATCGTCGATACCTATGGCGGGGCGGCGCCGCATGGCGGCGGCGCGTTTTCCGGCAAGGATCCGACCAAGGTGGACCGCTCGGCCGCCTACGCTGCGCGCTATCTGGCGAAAAACGTCGTCGCGGCCGGCTTGGCGGAACGCTGCACGCTGCAGGTCAGCTATGCAATCGGGGTGGCCAGGCCGCTGTCGATCTATGTCGACACGCATGGCACCGGGGTGGTCGACGCCGCGCGGATCGAAAAGGCCGTGGCCGAGGTGATGGATCTGACGCCTCGCGGCATCCGCACCCATCTTGACCTGAACCGCCCGGTTTATGAGCGCACTGCTGCCTACGGGCACTTCGGTCGCGCGCCGGACGCAGATGGCGGTTTCAGCTGGGAACGCACCGATCTGGTCGAAGCGTTGAAGAAAGCGGTCTGACAGCAGGGAAGGGATTAAAATTTTTCTGCGAAAAATTTTGGTCTTGTCCCGAAAGGGTCTGTGCCGGTGCCCCGCCGGGATAGTCAGGACTTCGCCGGTGGCGGAGGCTGCACCCCGCGCCGCAGGCAAACGGACCGCGCGGGCGACGGCTGCGCTGGTTGGAAGTCTGCCAGGGGCGGTTTCCTTGCCAGAGCAGCGTTTCCGCTTCCGTTGAGCGCGGGTCCGGGGCCGACGGGCAAACGCTCCGCGCCGTGGGTCAAGGCCTGCACCCGGATGCAGCGCGACGGCAACCCGCCCGACATGTCCGCGGTCCAGCCCCCCAGCGCGATCCTGCTGTTTTGCGGTGCACCACTGCGCGCGCGCGCCCCGAGCCCAGGTTGCGATGCACGTCATGGGAATGTGCCATCGCGGTCTTTCGGCAGGGCCGGGGATTGGCTGGCGCCATAGGCTGCACCGGTGACCAGCGCCACTGCCCGCATCCACGGGAATTCTTCGGTGCTGGCGGATAACCGGCAGACGGGATGAAATGCTGGGATCGCGGGCCGGTCTTCGCGTGCGTGATCCTTGACCTGCACGCGGGTGACGGCTACTCCCGCGCGGTCCTGTCAGAGGCCATGATGTCCGATACCCTGCCGCCCAGCCGCAACTTCTATGGTCGTATCCGTGGCAAGACCCTTCGGGCAAGCCAGAAGGACTATCTGGCCGAGGATCTTGGCCCCTTGACCCTGCGGAAAGTCACGAGGGACGAAAACCCTGGCCGTCTGAAGCTTGATCTGGGGTTCGCCGAAGGCCGGCCCCTTTGGCTGGAGGTCGGCTTTGGCGGGGGCGAGCATCTGGTGCACATGGCCGTCCGAAATCCGCAGGCCAGGATCATCGGGGCCGAGCCCTTTGTGAACGGCATTGCCATGCTTCTGGGCAAGATCCGGGGGGCGGGGGTGACAAATCTCTGGCTGCATCCGGGCGACGTGCGCGACCTTTTCGACGTGCTGCCTGATGGTTGCCTGTCGAAGGTCTTTCTCAACTATCCCGATCCCTGGCCCAAGGCCCGCCACCACCGCCGCCGCTTCGTGACGCCGGAATACCTTCAGCCCCTGGCCCGCGTAACCGCACCCGGAGCATTGCTTCGGGTCGCCACCGATATTCCGGATTATGTGCGTCAAACCCTTGAGGAAGTGCCGCTGGCGGGATTTGACCTGATCCGCAAAGGCGGTGTGGGCGAAGCCTGGGACGACTGGCTTTCCACCCGCTACGAGCAAAAGGCCCTGCGCGAGGGACGCTTGCCGCACTATCTGACCTTCGGTCGCAGGCCCGTTGACGGTGGCGTTCCGGACATTTAGCCCGGGGTGCGCTGACCTCCGGTCCGGCGGCAAGAGATGTGCCCCTTCCGCCGCCACCGCAGGCAATTCCGGGTGGTCCGCCTGCGGGCTTGGGTCCGCGCAGGCACGCATCCGCTTTTCGGATGATTGAACCGGGCCGGCACCGAAATCAGGCTTCGCCTCGCTTCAGGCGCCTGCAAAGCCTTCAAGGACATTGACCGTGTTCACACCCACCTGTTCGATCGCATAGCCGCCTTCCATACAGAAGACCGTTGGCAGGCCCATCCTGCCCAGTCTTTCGCCGCAGTCGGTGAAATCGGGGCTGTCGAGCTTGAAAAAGCTGATGGGGTCGTCCTTGTAGGCATCGACCCCAAGCGAGACGACCAACGCCTCGGCCCCCCATGCCTTGATGCGGGCGATGGCATGGTCCAGAGCCTCGGCCCAGGGGTCATAGGGCGTTCCAGGAGCCATCGGGTAGTTGAAGGTGCAGCCTTCACCTGCGCCCGAGCCTGTCTCGTCGGCAAAGCCTGTGTAGTAGGGGTACATGTCCAGCGGGTCGCCATGCAGCGAGGCGAACAGGACATCGCTCCGTCCATAGAAGATCTGTTGCGTGCCGTTGCCATGGTGAAAGTCGATGTCGAGGATCGCCACACGCCGCGCGCCCTGCGCCACGAACATGTCGGCGACGACTGCCGCGTTGTTCAGGAAGCAGTAGCCGCCGAACTGGTCAGCCGTTGCATGGTGGCCGGGCGGACGGCACAGCGCAAAGGCCGCCTCTGCGCCCGCAGCGACCGCGCGCTGGGCCGCCTGGGCCGATGCCATCGACGACAGCGCTGCCCGCCAGGTACCGCCGGTTATCGCGGTTTCCGAAGCGTGGCAGTAATACCCCACGCGGCCGTCGATGCAGCGCGGGATGCGGTCCTGTCGCTGATGCCGGGTGGGCATCGCCGTGGTGATGACCTCGCCACCGTAGCCTTCGGCTTTCCAGTCATCCCAGGCGGTCTTCAGAAAGGACAGGAATCCCGGATCCAGCAATCGCTGAACCGCAATCATGTCTACCGGCCCGGGGTCGGTGACGCCGGGAAAGCCGCGCTCTTTCAACCGGGACAGCACATGCTCGACACGCGAGGGGCGTTCGTACGGAGTTACGAACTCTCCGCCCGAAAGCTCGGCCTGGGGAAAGTGAAGGCGGTGGTCTTCGCTGAAAATGGTCTGCACTGTTTGCTCCGGTCATCGCAGGTCACGCTGGGGTCTGGTCAGGCCCCGGCGGATTAGGCCTTCTTCGCCGACCAGACCAAAGCTGCCAGGGCCATGCCTTCGGTGATCAAGTTGATCCCCAGAAGCAGCCCGATCAGCCAGGCCGCAGTCACCGGCATGCTGCCCCACAGGATCACTGCCAGAACGACGGCAAGGACGCCGCTTGCCAGCACCCAGAACCAGTTCGCCAGGGGGCGGATGGTCAGCGCGAAGACGATCTTCGAGATGCCCTCGACCATGAAGAACACAATGAGAAGGATCGAGATCACCAGCATGCCCCCGGCCACGTTGCGCAACAGCAGGAAACCCACGACAATCGCAAGCACCGCCGGGATCAGCGACAGCCAGAACGACGGATGATGCCGCGCGCTGAAGAGGCTCAGGCCCTGCACGATCCCGCTGGCGATCAGGATCCAGCCCAGGAACCAGACAAAGGCGGCCGAAGCAAAAACCGGAAAAAGGATTGCTACGACCCCGCCGACGACCATCAAGGCTGCCTGCACAAGATACAGCAACCGGTTCCGGCCCACGGCCTCGCGCATGGCCTGGTTGTAGATCGAGGCGGCGGTAGCAAGATCGATGTTGGACATGTTGGTTTCCTCATTCACATTTATTGCTTGGCCCGAAGGCTTTAAGGCACGGCAGACAGTACCAGAAAGACGCTGAAGATCACCAGGTGGATCGCCCCGTGCAGGACCGACGTGCGTCCGGTGGCCAGGGTCAGCGAACTGGTGAAAAGCGTCAGGATCAGCAGCGTCATGCCCTCGGCGTTCAGGCCAAGGACCAGCGGCTGGTCAAGGATCAGGGCCGCGACCGCGACGACCGGAATGGTCAGCCCGATCGTTGCCAGCGCTGACCCGAGTGCCGCGTTCAGGCTGCTTTGCAGCCGGTTCACGCTGGCAAAGCGCAGCGCGGTCACGCCCTCGGGCAGAAGGATCAGCAGTGCGATGACCACGCCGACAAAGGCAATGGGCAGGCCCGCGCCCAGAACGGCGCTTTCGACGGCCGGGGTCAGCGTCTTGGCCAAGAGGATCACGCCGATCAGGTTGGCAATCAGAAGGACCGAACAGGTGATCGTCTGGCGGTTGTCAGGCACCGGATGGGCGTGACCGGGCGTGTCATCGTGCAGGAAATACTGCCGGTGGCTTGCGGTCTGCACGAACAGGAACACCGCATAAAGGATCAGCGACACCGCCCCGACAAAGGCTTGCTGGATCGGCGAGTAGTACGGACCCGCCCGCGCCAGCGTGAAGTTCGGCAATACCAGCGAGATCGTCGCCATCACCGCGATGACCGCCAGGATCGCCGCCGCCCCGTCGGTGCGGAACCGCTGTTCGTGGTGCCTTATGCCGCCGACGACCAGACAGATGCCGACAATCCCGTTCAGCACGATCATCACTGCGGCAAACACCGTATCGCGCGCCACCGCGTCCGCGCCCTTGGTGTCTGCGGCCATCACCGACAGGATCACCGCGACTTCCATCACCGTGATCGCCAGCGCCAGAAGAATCGACCCGAAAGGTTCCCCCACCCGTGCAGCCAACTGGTCGGCATGGTGGACCGAGGCAAAGACGCTGAACCCGATCAGCGCGGTCGCGGCGATCAGGACAAGGCCTGAGTCCTTCGGCAGGATGGCGGAATACTTCAGGGCCAGGATCGCTGCCACCAGCACCGGCGCCGCCCAGGTCCAGCGCGGCACGAACACGTGCGGCTTGTCGGTTGCTGCCATTGCCGCCTCGGTTCCCTGCATCTGACCGTGCATTCGCGGCGAGCCTATCGCAGGTCATCGGCAAGGTAAATCCGCAGCTGGGCAAAGGTCGCTGCGCAAGGTATCTTGAAAGAACGGGAAAACCAGCGCACGACATCGACTTCATCTGCATGTCGCAGGCCCGGTTCGATGACATGACCATCCCTCACCCCGCCCCTTTGGCCGCTCTGGATGGCCCCCGCCGGCCTCAGCGGGCCAATGGAATGGTGCGGTGTCAAAAGCTTCTGGATGTGGCCGAAATCCTGCTTGCGCGGGCGGGGTCCGATGCGCTGACGATCCGGACGCTGGCTCGTGAAGCCGGGGTGCCGATGGCCTCGGTCTACCACTACTTTCCCGGTCCAGTTGCCGTCTCGCTGGGGCTTTACGACCGCTACATGGCCGGCTTCCAGGAGATAGCCGCCCAACCGATCGACCGGCTGGAGGCGCTGAGCTTGCAAGAGGTCATCGCGGTCCTGGTGCAGCGCGGCGTCACCTTCTACCGCGCGCATCCCTATGCGCAGACGCTGGGAAATCCCCCCATTTTTAATGGGGTGCATCCGTAGAACTCACGCGGCCATTTTCAGTTTCTGGGCAGGGGTGATGCCGCCGATGCCCATGTTCGGGCGGTCGTTGTTGTAAGTCCATAGCCATTGCGTGGCGTGATCCTGGGCCTCCTCGATGCTTTCGATGATGTAATGGTCGAGCCATTCATGCCGAACCGTGCGGTTGTAACGCTCG
>JANOER010000039.1:0-5854 GCA_031441285.1 Rhodobacterales bacterium | reverse complement strand
TTCCGCCGCTTCTTTGCCGAGGGGGCCTTCAACTTCGCCTTCGTGCCGATGTTTTCCAAGAAGGTCGAAGCGGGCGAGGATGCCGAAGCCTTCGCCCGCGATGCTTTCTGGGGGATGGCCGCCTTCCTGTCGGTGTTTTCGATCGTGGCGATCATCGCCATGCCGCTTCTCGTCATCATGATGGCCTCCGGCTTCATCGGCGACGCGCGCTTCGACATCGCGGTCACGCTGGGGCGGATCGCCTTCGCCTATATCCTTTTCATCTCGCTGACCGCCCTCTTGTCAGGGATGCTGAATGCCGCCGGGCGCTTCGTCATCACCTCGGTCGTCACCGTGCTTTTGTCGCTGACCATGATCGCCGGGATGCTTCTGGCCGACCGGATGGGATGGGACATGGGCCGCACCCTGGCCTGGTCGGTCACCATTTCGGGCGTGCTGCAGCTTCTGGTCACCTGGGTGGCGGTGCGCCGCCTTGGCTACCGGCTGGCCTTCCGCTGGCCCGCCCTTACGCCCGAACTGCGGCGGCTTGCAGTGATCGCCGCCCCGGCGGTTCTGGCCGGCGGGGTGGTGCAGATCAACCTGATCGTCGGCCGCCAGGTCGCCAGCATGACCGAAGGCGCGGTGGTCTGGCTTTACAACGCCGACCGGATCTACCAACTGCCGCTGGGGGTCGTCGGCATCGCCATCGGGATCGTGCTTCTGCCTGACCTGTCGCGCCGCCTGCGGGCCGGTGACAGCGAAGGAGCGCGCGCCTCTTTCAACCGGGGGGCAGAGTTCGCGCTCCTCCTGACCCTGCCCTCGGCCGTGGCACTGACCGTGATCGCCTGGCCGATCATCTCGGTCCTGTTTCAGCGCGGGGCCTTCGGGGCCGAGGCCACGCTGAACACCGCCTGGGCGCTGGCGGTCTATGGGCTGGGCCTGCCGGCCTTCGTGCTGCACAAGGTGCTGCAACCGCTGTTCTATGCGCGTGAGGATACGCGGGCACCGTTCCGCTATGCCGTCTGGTCGATGGTTGCGAATGCGGCCCTTGCCATCGGACTTTTGCCGCTGATCGGCTGGCTTGCCGCCGCGGTGGCCACGACGGCTGCTGCATGGGTGATGGTCTGGCAACTTTGGCGCGGCAGCCGGGACATGGGCGACGCGGCACGGCTTGACGACCGTTTCCTGACCCGGGTGCCGCGCATCGCGGCGGCGTCCGCCCTGATGGGGCTGGTGCTGTGGGGTATGGTCACGGCACTGGCCGGGCCGCTGGAGACGCCGGGCCTGCGCACGCTGACGCTTGGCGGCATCGTCCTTGCAGGGATGGCGGTCTACTTCGGGTCGGTGCTTGCCATCGGCGGGATGAACTGGGTCGAGCTGCGCGGGGCGCTGCGCCGTCAGCGCTGACGGATCATCTGCACCACGCGCCTCACACCGCCCGGACTGGCGACAAAGCTGAGCAGGAAGCCCGCCACGAAGCCTGCGATATCGGCGGCCCAATCCCAGGTGCCGCCGAAAAGGACCCCGAACAGCAGCTGCGCGAACATAAGAAAGCCGATCATGCTGAAAGCGCGGTACTTGTTCGCCCCGACCCGGGCCAGGTTGACCCACATCAGGAAGGTGAAAGCCCCGATCAGCCCGTAGACCGGCGGGTAGGCCCCGAGAAGCGGCGTCCGCAAATCGGGCACCAGCAGCCCGTAGGCCAGTGCGCCCGCGACCGAGGCGCCGCACACCACGATCAGCACCCCCCACCAGCGGAAGATCTCGCCCACCATCTTGCCCAGCGCCAGCAGAAAGACCACGGCGAAAAGCGCGTGGGTCATGGTGGCATGGACGAGCGGATAGGTCACCAGCCGCAGCAGCTCGGCATAGGGTTGGCCTCCGGTCTCTGCCTGATAGCGCAAAAGCTCGGGGAACATCGCGAAACGCTCGACCGCCTGAAGCCGCCAGCCAATCCCTTGCGCGCCGCCGATGGCCCCGGCCCCGGCCAGGCCAAGGACCACCTCCATCGCGATCAGCGGCAGAGCCAGCACCCAGACGATCACGGGAAGCGGGTTCAACGGTGAAGTGTTCTGGTCCATGCCTGTACTGCCTGCATCCCGACCGCCCAGATTGATTGACGGTCCCCCTGCCTTCGATTACGCGGGTTCGGCAGCATTTTCCAGACGGAGCCCGTCATGTCATCCGTATCTTCGGCGGCCCAAACGCCGACCACCTTCACGCCCCGGATCTTTTCGGGCATCCAGCCCTCGGGCGGACTGACGCTTGGCAACTACCTTGGCGCGCTGAAGCGGTTTGTCGAAAAGCAGGATGAGGGGATCGAAACGATCTACTGCCTGGTGGACATGCACGCGATCACCACCTGGCAGGACCCTGAAAAGCTGCGCCAGCAGACCCGCGAAGGTGCCGCCGCCTTCATCGCCGCCGGGATCGACCCTGCGCGGTCCATCCTGTTCAACCAAAGCCAGGTGCCCGCCCATGCCGAGCTGGGCTGGATCTTCAACTGCGTCGCCCGGCTTGGCTGGATGAACCGGATGACCCAGTTCAAGGACAAGACCGCCGGCAAGAACGCCGAAGCGGCCAGCCTGGGCCTTTACGCCTATCCCAGCCTGATGGCCGCCGACATCCTGGTCTACCACGCCACCATGGTCCCGGTCGGCGAGGACCAGAAGCAGCATCTGGAGCTGACCCGCGACATCGCGATCAAGTTCAACAACGATTACGGCGTCGATTTCTTCCCCGTGGTCGAACCCCTGATCGAAGGCGCCGCTACCCGGGTGATGAGCCTGCGGGACGGGACGAAGAAGATGTCGAAGTCCGACCCCTCGGATCAAAGCCGGATCAACCTGACCGACGATGCCGACACCATCGCCGCAAAGATCCGCAAGGCCAAGACCGACGCCGAACCCCTGCCGGAGACGGTCGAGGGCCTCAAGGACCGGCCCGAGGCGCGGAACCTTGTGAACATCTATGCGGCCTTGTCCGGGCAGCCGGTGGCCGCAGTCGTGGCCGAGTTCGCAGGCGTCCAGTTCGGCACCTTCAAGCCCCGCCTCGCCGACCTTGCGGTGGCAAGCCTGTTGCCGATCACCACCAGGATGAACCGTCTGATGGCCGATCCGGCCGAGATCGACCGCATCCTTGGCAACGGGGCCGACCGGGCCGAGGCGCTGTCGCGTCCGATCCTGGACAGGACGAAGGATATCGTGGGAATGATCCGGTCACGGAGAATTTGATCCACAGGAAAGTCTTTCCCGGCCCGTGGCTGTCACATTCCCGATTCCCCTCGTCCCTATACCAAAGTCATTCGGAAGCGCGATCTGTCCCCATCGCTATGGCCCTTCCCCACTGTCCCCTGCGGGGGATGCGGCCGATCCGATTGGCCCCCATGCCCCCCGCATGGGGGCTTTTTTCCGTCTGACCGCCGCGTGTGGCAGCACTTGGCCAGACCGGACCGCCAAGTCCTTGACTCTTCTGACTCTCCGAACCGGAAATCGGGTTCTCCACAGCTTATTTCCGAAGAAATCGCTTTACAGACTTCCGCTTTGGCCACACCATATCTAGTAAGGGTCACGTCTGGCGCACGCTGACCCTTGCCAGATACCCAGCTTCTAGTGGGTCGTGGCCCGCCTGAAGCTTCATAATGAGGCCGGGCAATGTCGCTTTCCGAGGACTACGCAACGATGGACGACCTGCATCCGATCGACATCGTCGAGACCCTGGCAGAACACCACGCCTGGGAGTTTGACCGGGTGACCGAAGACCAGATCGCCATGGCGGTCGAAGGACAGTGGCGCACCTACTCGCTGACGCTGGCCTGGTCGCCGCAGGATGAAACCCTGCGCCTGATCTGCACCTTCGAAATGGAGCCGCCCGAGGACAAGATCCACGCGCTGCACGATATCCTGAACCGCTGCAACGACATGGTCTGGACCGGTGCCTTCACCTGGTGGGCGGAACAGAAGCTGATGGTCTGGCGCTATGGCCTTCTCCTTTGCGGCGGACAGGTGGCCGGGCCGGAACAGATCGACCGGCTGATCGCCAGCGCCGTCATGGCATCCGAACGCTTCTACCCGGCCTTCCAGTTGGCGATCTGGGGCGACCAGACCCCGGCGCAGGCCATGAAAGTTGCCATTGCCGAGGCCTACGGGCGGGCCTAGCCTGACCCCCGCAAATGGGGGAATTCATGGCACTCGAACGCGTGGCCCGGGACGGGCTGGTTCTTCTGGGATGCGGCAAGATGGGATCGGCGCTCTTGACCGGCTGGTTGGCCGCGGGCGTGCCGCCCGGGTCGGTCTGGGTGATCGAGCCCAATCCGACCGACTGGCTTTCCCGAACCGGCGTCCATCTCAACCAGGGCGTGCCGACCTCTCCTGCGGTGGCGCTGTTGGCCGTCAAGCCGCAGATGATGGGGGCGGCCTTGCCCGCGTTGCAGGCGCTTGGCAATGGCCGGACGCTTTTCGTCTCGATCGCCGCCGGGACCACCATCGCCAGTTTCGAGGCGGTGCTGGGTACGCAGACCCCGATCGTTCGCACCATGCCGAACACGCCCGCGATGGTCGGTCGCGGGATCACCGCACTTTGCGGCAACGCCCATGTCTCGGACGCGGACATGGCCCAGGCCCGGGCGCTGATGGCGTCGGTCGGGCAGGTGGTCGATCTTGCGGGCGAACACCAGATCGACGCGGTGACGGCGGTTTCCGGGTCCGGTCCCGCCTATGTCTTTCACCTGATCGAAGCGATGGCCGCCGCCGGCGAGGCCGAGGGTCTGCCAGCCGATGTGGCGATGCAACTTGCCCGCGCGACCGTCTGCGGCGCCGGAGAGCTTGCCTTCCAGTCCCCCGATACCGCGGCACAATTGCGGGTCAACGTGACCTCGCCCGGTGGCACGACCGCCGCGGCGCTGGGGGTGTTGATGGACCCCGACACCGGCTTTCCCGCACTTCTGGGGCGGGCCGTCAAGGCTGCGGCGGATCGCGGGCGGGAGCTGGGCAAGTGACCATCACCTACGCCGACTTCGACAAGGTCGACATCCGCGTCGGTCGCATCACCCGCGCTGAACCCTTCCCCGAGGCGCGCAAGCCGGCCTACCGGCTTTGGGTCGATTTCGGGCCAGAGATCGGCGAGAAACGGTCATCGGCGCAGATCACCACACACTACTCGCTGGAGGAGCTGGTCGGACGGCAGGTGTTGGCGGTCGTCAACTTCCCGCCGCGCCAGATCGGGCCGGTCCTGTCCGAAGTGCTGGTTCTGGGGGTGCCGGACACTTTGGGTCAGGTCGTGCTGATCGGGCCGGGACATGCGGTTCCACTGGGAGGAAAACTATTTTGAAACAGATGCTTCTGATCACCCGCCGCCTGCCGGACCGCGTGCTGGACGCGGCACGCGCCCGCTTTGACGTGACCCTTCGCGACCGGACTGACGTGCTGTCAGCGGACGAGCTGCGGGCAAGCTTGCGCGACTATGACGCCATACTGCCCACACTGGGCGACCGCTTTCAACCTGATGTTTTTGCTGACGTTTCTGTGCCACGGGCGAAAATCCTTGCGAACTTCGGCGTTGGCTACAACCACATCGACGTGGACGCGGCACGGGCCGCCGGAATCGCGGTCACCAACACTCCCGGAGCGGTGACGGATGCCACGGCGGACATCGCGCTGAGCCTGATCCTGATGACCGCGCGGCGGCTGGGGGAAGGCGAGCGGGTCTTGCGGGCCGGGGCCTGGGAAGGCTGGGGTCCGGTGCAGATGCTGGGCACCCATGTCACCGGCAAACGGGTGGGCATCATTGGCTTCGGCCGGATCGGCAAGGCAATTGCCCGCCGCTGCCATTTCGGTTTCGACATGGAGGTGGTGTTCACCAACCGCTCGCGCGTCGA
>JANOER010000038.1:0-4000 GCA_031441285.1 Rhodobacterales bacterium | reverse complement strand
GTGCATCGGGATGATATGGTGGTCTAAGGCGCAAATTCCTTCGAAGGAATTTGCAAGAGTTTTCGAAAACTCTTGCGCGTGGGACGGAGAGGAAGTGCAAAATGGACGGCCAGTTTACAGACCTCATGACCGACATCGGCCAGAAGGCGCGCGCGGCGGCGGCCGAGCTTGCCTTTGCCGGGTCCGAACGCAAGGCCACGGCGCTGATCTCGGCCGCCGATGCGGTCTGGCGCCAGCGCGATGCCATTCTTGATGCCAACACGCTTGATCTTGACGCAGGTGCCGCCAAGGGGCTGAGCCCGGCGATGCTGGACCGGCTAAGGCTGGACGATCACCGGCTGCGCGGCATCGTCGACGCCCTGCGCGAAGTGGCCGAGGCGCGTGACCCCGTCGGGCGGGTTCTGGCCGAGTGGGACCGGCCAAGCGGTCTGCACATCCAGCGCGTGGCCACCCCGCTTGGGGTTGTGGGCGTGATCTACGAAAGCCGCCCGAACGTGACCGTCGATGCAGGCGCTCTGTGCCTCAAGGCCGGGAACGCCGTCATCCTGCGCGGCGGCAGCGAAAGCTTCGAGACCTCGACCGCGCTCCATGCCTGCATGGTTGCCGGGCTGCGGTCGGCCAATCTGCCCGAGGCGGCGATCCAGTTCATCCCGACCCGCGACCGCGGCATGGTGACGGCCATGCTGCAAGCGACCGAATTCATCGACGTGATCGTGCCGCGGGGCGGCAAGGGTCTGGTCGGTCTGGTCCAGCGCGAGGCACGGGTGCCGGTCTTTGCCCATCTGGAGGGCATCTGCCACGTCTACGCCGACCGCGACGCCGATCTTGAAAAGGCGCGCCGGGTGGTCCTGAACGCCAAGACGCGCCGCACCGGGGTTTGCGGATCGGCAGAGTGCCTGCTAATCGACTGGCAATTCTACACCAGGCACGGCGCGGTGCTGATCGAGGACCTCTTGAAAGCGGGGGTCGAGGTTCGGACGGAAGGCGAGCTTTTGAAAGTCCCGGGCACGGTGAAAGCCGCGCCAGATGACTTCGGGCGTGAGTTTCTCGACATGATCATCGCCGCCAGATTGGTTGACGGAGTGGACGAGGCCATCGCCCACATCCGCAAGTACGGCTCCAGCCATACCGAAAGCATCCTGACCGAAAACGATGCCACCGCCGCGCGGTTCTTCGAGCGGCTGGACAGCGCCATCCTGATGCGCAACGTCTCGACCCAGGTCGCCGATGGCGGAGAGTTCGGCCTGGGGGCGGAAATTGGCATCGCCACCGGCAAGCTGCATGCGCGCGGGCCGGTCGGGGCCGAGCAGTTGACCAGCTTCAAGTATCTGGTGACCGGGGACGGGACAATCAGACCGTGAGCCGGATTTCCGTCGGGCTGATTTCAGCTTGCAGGTGCTTTCCCAGGGCGGCCAGGTCACGTCGCGCCAGCGCGAAATGCACCTGCCCGGCCTCGACCTGTGCATCCGCATCCGGGTTGGTCAGAATGTCCCACAGGACCGGATCGATCTTCATGCGCTGGGCGTCGGCCCGCAGCGTCCAGCCGGTGGCACTCTCGGTCACCTCGACTCGGCCGCCATAGGGCAGAACCGTCTCAAGGCATTGCAAAAGAAGGAAGACCAGACGGACTTCGCGCCTTGAAAGATCTCCCTGACTGGTCCAGGCATAGGTGATCCTTCCCGCGCGCCCAAGGTCGGTCAGGATCGACAGAACCTCGGTCCTGGCCAGGCGCTGGTCGCCGGACGCCGCCCCGAAACTGACGCGGAAGAAGCGGATCCTGGCGTTGGCATTTGCCACGCTTTCGGCAATCAGGGCAAATTCCGGACGGTCGGACCCGCCACGCTCCAGGGTAAGCAACTCGACCCCGTTGCCGATCGCCCCGATCGGGCTGATAAGGTCGTGGCAGATGCGCGAGGCGATCAGGGCTGAAAGGTCGGACGTGTCGGACATGCTGGAACCGGAATGTGAGGGTGGATATGAACGGAACTCTGGAACCGGGCATGCTGGTGCGCCACCCGAACCGGGACGACTGGGGCCTTGGTCAGGTCCAGTCGGTAGCAGGATCGCGGGTGACGGTGAACTTCGAGCATGCCGGGAAAGTTGTGATAGACAGCAATCGCATTGACCTTGTTCCGGACTTCAACGGTTCTCGCTCATAGTGCGAGCTTGTTTGCGAAATACAACCGGCAAGTGTGTCAATGGCGTGCGTCGCCTGGGGCTGTGGTTGCAAAGGCCACAGGTGGCGACTAAGTCGGACCGGCCGGACCGAGCGAAGCCATGATTGCAGACCCATCTCCCTATGCCTTGCGGCTTGCGACCACTGCCGACGACCTGACAGGTGCACAGCGTCTGCGCTACGAGGTGTTCGTGGCGGAACTGGGCGGAGACGGCCCCTTGGTCGACCACGCGGCGCGGCTGGAGCGCGATGCCTTCGACCCCTTCTTCGATCATCTGGTTCTGGTTGACCGCCGGCGCGATCCGGCGCGGTTTGACCATGTGATCGGCGCTTACCGGGTGCTGCCGGGCGACCGGCGCGCTTCGGCGGGTCGGTTCTACTCGGAGGACGAATATGATCTGGCGCCGCTTCTGGCGTCAGGCCGTCGCCTGCTGGAACTGGGGCGGTCCTGCGTTCATGCCGATAATCGGGGCGGGGCGGCAATGTTTCATTTATGGAACGGGCTTGCCGACTATGTGCTTGAGCGCGGGATCGAAGTCCTGTTCGGCGTGGCAAGCTTTCACGGAACCGACGTGTCGGCGCTGGCCCAGCCGCTGTCATGGCTGCACCGCCACCATCTTGCTCCGCCCGCGATGCGGGTGACCGTCCGTCCCGCGCACCGCCAGTCGATGGACCTGATCGCACCCGAACTGCTGGACCGCAAGGCTGCCATGGCCGCGACGCCGGCCCTGATCAAGGCCTATCTCCGGCTGGGTGGTTTCGTGGGCGAGGGCGCCTACATCGACCACGCCTTTAACACCACCGATGTCTGCCTTGTCATGGACACCGGCCAGATGTCGGCGCGGCATCGCGAGTTCTACCTGCGCAAGGCGGGGCAGGGATGACCGGCTGGGTAGAGGCCAAGGCACCGGCGTTCCGCATCGGCGCTTCCGGCTGGCTGCGCGTCCTGTATCGCGGCGCGCTTTTGGGTCTTGTCACCTATTGCGGGCTGTTGGTCCTCTTGCTGGTCCGGCTGGTCGAGCGTCCGATCTGTGGTCAGAACCGGCCGGTGACACCAAGGATCACCCGAGCCGTATGCCGCACGGCCTTGCGTCTCATGGGCTTGCCGCTGGTCGTCAAGGGGCGCCCGATGACGGCACCCGGCGCGTCGGTCGCCAACCATTCCAGCTGGTTGGACATCTTCGCCTTGAATGCGGCGCACAGGGTCTATTTCGTGGCCAAGTCCGAGGTGTCAGGCTGGCCCGGCATCGGCTGGCTGGCGCACGCGACTGGCACGCTGTTCATCGCCCGCAAGGGGGGGGAGGCGAAAAAACAGCAGGCGCTGTTCGAGGACCGTCTGCAGGCGGGACACCGGCTTTTGTTCTTTCCCGAAGGAACCAGCACCGACGCGATCCGGGTGCTGCCGTTCAAGAGCACGCTTTTTGCCGCCTTCTTCGCCCCCGCGCTGGTCCGGACCATGCACATCCAGCCCGTAACGGTGGTGTTTCACGCGCCGGACGGCGAGGACGCGCGGTTTTACGGCTGGTGGGGCGACATGGATTTTGCCAGCCATCTGGTCAAGACCCTGGCAGCGCGGCGGCAGGGCCATGTCGAGGTGACCTTTCACCCCGAAGTGCCGGTCGACGCTTTCGACAGCCGCAAGGTTCTGGCGCAGCACTGCGAAAGGGTGATCCGCACGGCGCATGTGAACGCCGTCGCGTAGGCCGGGCTTCAGCCCGGCACCCCACCTTACCCCAAAGGCGCAAGCAGCGCCTTCAGCACCACCAGCGGGTCTTCGGCCCCCCAGATTTCTTCGCCCACGGCGAAGAAGTCGGTCACCGGGCC
>JANOER010000037.1:0-1926 GCA_031441285.1 Rhodobacterales bacterium | reverse complement strand
CGTCGGCGCGGCCCCCCCAGACATGGCGCTTGCCGCGATGGGTGCCTGAGTCGCAGGCGTCGGGTGCAAGCCCCGCGAGGCTTGCGATGCGCCGGTGGTCCAGGTGGCCAAGCTCAGGCAGGCGGGCGATGAGGACGGCGGGGAGGGCGGGGCCGATCCCGGGAACGGTGGTGAGACGGCGCTGATCCTCTGCCAGGGCGGGGCATGCGTCAATCTGGGCGGTGATCCGGCCTTCGATGGCCGCGAGATGCGCCTGCAGGACCCTGAGCAGTCGCGCGATTTCCCTTGCGATCCAAGGGTCTACCGCAATTGCCCGCTGCTTCTGCGCCCCAAGGGACCAGCCAGAATTGCGTCTTCGAAAGACACCGCATTCGCTTACAGCAGGAACTGCGCGGCCGTCAGCGTGAATGCGCCTGACAGCAAGATCGTCAACTCTGCCCCAGCCACGCCGGCAACATTCATCTCGACAATCGTATCGCTTCCCGCAATCACGTATCGCACCTGCCCGGGCGCAAAAAAGGTTTGGGTCCCGATGAACACAAACGGCGGATCTTCGAAGAAGCCGTAGGTGATGCTGGAGAAGTTGATCCGGTCCATCATCTGGAAATCGAGGATCTGGTCCCGCGTTGCGGGCGCATCTCCGGAGTCCAGTTCCGATTTGTAAATGAAATCGTCGGCACCCGCGCGCCCCCACAGCATGTCGACCCCGTAACCGCCCTCTATCTTGTCATCGCCGATGCCGCCGTTCAGCTTGTCATCGCCGTGGTCGCCCTGCAGCAGGTCATTGCCGTCGCCCCCCGAACAGCTTGTCCGCCTTTGGTCCACCAGACAGCGTGTCGTGGCTGGCATCACCGAACAACTGATCGAGGCCAAACCCACCGTAGACGACATCTGCGTCATCGCCGCCCCGGATCGTGTCGTTGTCGTCGCCGCCAAAAAAAGTGTCTCTGCCGATGCCGCCGTCGATCACGTCCTTGCCGCCGGCCCCGTCGATCTCGTCGTCCCCGGTGCCACCAGTCAGTTTGTCGTCGCCTACACCGCCGCTGATGTCGTCAGCGTCGCCACCGCCATCGATCGTGTCGTTTCCGGTGCCGCCGAACAGCATGTCGTGGCCGCCGTCGCCCGCCAGCACATCGTCGCCGTTGCCGCCCTTCAAAGTATCGGGGGCATTGGACAAATCGTCGCCATCGTCACCCGACAGCAGATCGTTGCCGGTGCCGCCTTCCAGCAGATCGACCCCCAGACCGCCGCGCAGGATATCATTGCCGGCGCCGCCATAGATCACATCGGACCCCGCAATTCCGGCAAAATCCCCTTCCAGAACATCGTTGCCGGCGCCGCCATACAGCGTGTCGTTGCCGCGAAACCCCTTGATGACATTGTCCAAAAGATTGCCGTAGAACTGGTCGTTGCCGGGAGAACCGATGATGTCCTCGATCCCGTACAGCAGGTATGTCCCCCAACCCGGTGCGCTGGCGGTACCGGCTCGCAGGTCCACGGTACCCTGGGTCACGGCAATCAGCGAAATCGAGTCCCGCCCCGGTCCGCCATACAGGGTGTCGTTGCCGAAACCGGCGCGCAGCTCGTCGTTGCCACCGTAGCCGAATATCTCGTCAGACAGGATCGACCCGGTCAGAGTATCGTCACCCGGCCCTCCAGGGATGATGGGCATGATCTCCTCCCGTGGCACCCCGTGCCCGGCAAGCCTCGCAATCGCTGAAATACCATACAGCAAGAACGCTTGTCGGCCAAGTACCGCAAAGCCACTTTGCTGCCCTGTCCGTCGCGGTGGTGCGGGCGCGGTTCTTCTCGCGCCCGATGCCGGCCACGAGGTCGTCGCGGCGGGCGACGAGGTCGGCCAGACGTGCGCGGTCGGGGTCGACCGGAGGGGTCGGTGCAGGGGTCAGCGCCCGGCCCATCCGGGCA
>JANOER010000036.1:0-10188 GCA_031441285.1 Rhodobacterales bacterium | reverse complement strand
CCTGGTCGTCCTGCCCGCCAACCATGTTGAGATAGACCAGCGGCAACCCGGTCTCGACCACGCGGGACACCATCAGGTTCAACCGCAGGTTCGGCTTGCCCCGGTGATAGGGGCTGCCGTTCGGGATCAGAAGGATCTCGGCCCCGGTCTCGGCGAGGGTCTCGGCCACGTCGGGGTGCCAGGCGTCCTCGCAGATCGGGGTGCCGATCCGGACGCCCTTCACCACGTAGGGCCCATGCACATCGGCCGAGGCGAAGATCCGCTTTTCATCGAACACGGTGTCATTCGGCAGGTGGTGCTTCAAGACGCGGGCATGGACGCGGCCGGCCTCCAGCACGTAGTAGCCGTTGAACAGCCTGTCACCCGACCGCACCGGGCCGCCGATCCCAAGGGCCGGGCCATCCGCGCAGTCCAATGCCAAAGCCTCGACCGCCGCGATTGCCGCGGTGACGAAGGCGGGTTTCAGGATCAGGTCCTGCGTCTGGTAGCCGGTCACGAACATCTCGGTCAGGGCCACCATGTCGGCCCCCGCGGCGCGACCCGCTGCCCAGGCCTCGCGCGCCTTGGCGATATTTCCGGCGATGTCGCCGACCACCGGGTTCAGCTGCGCCAGCATCAGTCGGAAGATGTCGCTCATCATGGCCTCACTGTGGATCACATCTCTTCTAGCAGACTGCCCGGCAAGGGAAAGCCGCGCGGCCGCTTCTTGTCACACGGGCGCACGCGGCTTAGCGTCACCGGGGACAGTTCGGGGATTCGCCGATGCGCCGCCTTGCCCTTCTTCTCTGCCTCGTTGCCAGTCCCGCCTTCGCGCAGGACGGCGAGGTCATCACCAAGCAATACGATGACGGCTCGGTCTACGAGGGCACCTTCCTGAACGGGCGCCAGCACGGGACCGGCACCTACCGGTTGCCCTCGGGGTTTGAATACTCCGGCGCCTGGGCCGAGGGCGAGATCACCGGCCAGGGCACGGCCCGCTATCCCAACGGGTCCGTCTACGAAGGCGCCTTCGTCAAGGGCCAGCCAGACGGCACGGGCAAGATCACCGCGCCCGATGGCCGCATCTACGAAGGCGACTGGCTGCAAGGCCAGATGACCGGCAAGGGTGTCGCAAGCTATGCCAATGGTGCGGTCTACGAAGGCGACTTCACCCGCGGCCAGCACAACGGCACGGGCAAGCTGACCAACGCCTCGGGCTATACCTATGACGGAGGCTGGGTGCTTGGGGTCAAGGACGGCGCGGGCAAGATCACCTATCCCGATGGCGCGACCTACGAGGGGACGCTGGTCACGGGCCAGCGGTCGGGCAAGGGCAAGCTGACGATGCCCGACGGCCTGATCTACGAGGGCGACTGGGCCGACGGCCAGATCAACGGCCAGGGCCGCCTGACCCAGCCGAACGGCGATGTCTACGGGGGCGCTTTCGTCAACGGCCAGCGCGAGGGTCAGGGCACGCTGACCCACAAGAACGGCGACACCTACACCGGGGCCTGGGCGCAGGATCGCCGGCAGGGGCAGGGCAACTTCACCGCAGCGGACGGTTTTCGCTATGAAGGCACCTGGGTCGAAGGCCGGATGGAGGGCACCGGGTCGATCAGCTATCCCGACGGGTCGGTCTATGTCGGCGTCATGCTGGCGGACCAGCCGCATGGGCAGGGCGCGATCACCTATCCCGACGGTGCGACCTACCAAGGCAACTGGGAGGCCGGGCTGATCTCGGGCCAGGGCCGCGCGACCTATGCCGACGGGCGGATCTACGAGGGCAGCTTCGTGAACGCCCGGCCGCAGGGGACCGGCACCATGACCCTGGACGATGGCTACCGCTTCGAGGGCGACTGGGCGGACGGGCAACGCGAAGGCATCGGGGCCGCGGTCTATCCCGATGGCAGCCTTTACAAGGGTGATTTCAAGGCGGGCCTGCGCAGCGGCGCGGGTGAGTTCTCGACCACCGAAGGCTTTCGCTATGTCGGCAACTGGGTTGCCGGCCAGATCGAGGGTCAGGGGGTCGCGACCTATCCGACAGGCGATGTCTACGCCGGGCTGTTCAAGGCTGGCCTGCGCGAAGGTCAGGGCACCCTGACCTATGCCAGCGGCGAGGTGGCGACGGGCATCTGGCTGAAGGGCGTTCTGACCGCCCCGCCCGAGGTGACGCCCTCGGAACTGCCGCCCGAGACCACGGTCGAGGGCGAGACCGTTGAACCGCAACCGGCGCCTGAGCCGTGATCGCGGGATCCGTCAAGCCGGTCACGGATCGCGGGACAGCAGGCCCGGACCGCGCCTTTCGCCAATGGCAGTCTGGCCTGCCCCCGGCATCGCCTTCGCAGCGCAGGACACCTCATGCCGCATGAACTAGCGGTCCGGCTGGCGGTGTTTGCGGCGGTCTTTGCCGTCCTTGCCGGTCTGGAGCGCCTGATCCCGCGGCGCAGGCCGGTTCAGCCGACCGGGCGGCGCTGGGGCGCAAACCTTGCCCTGACCGTGATCGACGCGGCGGCCTTGCGGGCGGTGGCGCTTGCCGTGCCGATTCTTGCCGTCGCCGCAGCCGTGGACGCCGGACAGCAGGGCCTTGGCCTTCTCAACCAGGTCGACTGGCCGCTCTGGCTTGAGCTTGGCCTTGCCATCCTGCTGTTGGACCTTGCGATCTGGCTTCAGCACCTCGTCACCCACAAGGTCCCGGTCCTGTGGCGCTTTCACCGGGTCCACCATGCCGACCGGGACTTCGACGTGACCACCGCCCTGCGGTTCCACCCGGTCGAGATCGTGGCGTCTGCCGGGCTGAAGGTCGGTCTCGTCTATCTTCTGGGGCCGTCCGCGCTGGCGGTTCTGGTGTTCGAGATCCTGCTGAACGCGACGGCGATGTTCAACCACGCGAACCTGGCGCTTCCCGGCGGGCTGGACCGGGCGATCCGCCTGGTGCTGGTGACACCGGACATGCACCGGGTGCATCATTCGGTGCGGCGCGAGGAACACGACAGCAACTTCGGGTTTGCCCTTTCGGTCTGGGACCGCCTGTTCGGAACCTACCGGCCGGAGCCCGTCGAGGGGCAGGAAACCATGCAGGTGGGGTTGGAATGGCAGGACGACAGGACGATGCGGCTGGTCTGGGTGCTGACGCTGCCCTTCCGGCGCTAGAGGCCCGCCTTGCGGCCGAGCGTCTGACCCTTCTGGGTGGCTTTGCCGTCAGTCCCGACGAGCCGGGATTTCCGCCCGAAACCCGGACGCTGCTGATGATCGGCCCGGCGGAACCGGGCTTCTGGGCGCACCTGACCGCACAAGCCGAATGGGACGGCGCGCCCGACGCCGTGGACCGCTGGTCGCGCCGGGTGATCGGACGGATGGCCTGCGATCTGGGGGCAAAGGCGCTTTTCCCGTTCGGCGGGCCGCCCTGGCACCCGTTCTATAAATGGGCGCTGCGGACCGGGCAGGTCTGGGACAGTCCGGTGCGGCTTTTGGTCCATGCGCAGCAGGGTCTGATGGTCAGCTTTCGCGGAGCCCTTGCGCTGAAAGAGGTGATCGCCCTGCCAGCCCCAGGCACGCGGCCCTGCGACCCCTGCCCCGCCCCCTGCCTTGCCGCCTGCCCGGCCGGGGCTTTGACCGAAGCGGGATACGACATTCCCGCCTGCCACGCCCATCTGGACCGGGAGCCGGGCAATGATTGCATGAATGGCGGTTGCCTTGTGCGCCGCGCTTGCCCGGTGTCGCAGACCTATGCAAGACTGCCCGAACAGTCGGCCTACCACATGGGGCAATTCCACAGATGAAGCGGTTGATCCTGACGCGGCATGCAAAGTCCTCCTGGGACGATCCGCTGACCCCCGACCATGACCGCCCGCTGAACGAGCGCGGCAAGGCAGCGGCGGCGGACCTTGGCCAATGGCTGGCAAGCCGTGACCACGTTCCGGGCGAGGTCTTGTGTTCGGACGCCTTGCGCACCCGCAAGACGTTTTCCGGCATCGCCCCTGCCCTGCCCGGCACTCCGGTTCTGGAACTGAAGCCCGCGCTGTACCATGCCGGGCCGGATGTAATGATGGCGGTCCTGCGCCATGCGTCCGCCGATGTGGTGATGATGATCGGCCACAACCCGGGCATCGCCGAATTCGCCGCAAGGCTGGTCGCTCACCCCCCCGCCGGGCCAGAGTTCCAGCGCTATCCGACCGGCGCGACGCTGGTGGTCGATTTCGACATCGCCGGTTGGGATCAGGTTGCCTTCGGGACCGGGGTCACGGTGGACTTCGTCGTCCCGCGCGAGATCGTGGCCTGATCCGTTCTACGACCTGCTGCCGGATGGACCCGCACCCCAATGGGTTGACCGCAGTCTCCGGAAAGGCGTTCTGGGTTTCCCGTGCCACTTCGGGCGAGGCCCGCAATTGCGGCCCCTCACGCAACGCGACGCGCAAGGGGCGCGAAGGGGCTAAGCTTCAACCACTCCTGCATTGCGCGGCTGACTACGGTGTCGCCATCCAGCCGGACCCGGCCTGCCTCGACCTCTGACCCAAGCCGCGTCAGGCCCATCCAGATCGAGGTCATGGTCTTGAGCGAACTGGTCACCAGCAGATCGACCTCGAATCCCGGATCAAAGCTGCACAGGTCGACAGCGCCACCTTCGACCACCAGCCAGTAGTTCCGCTGAGGGGCCGCAAGCTCGGGATACAGAAACTGTATCGTGCAGCGGCGCGGTGGCAGGGGATCAAAGTTGATGTTGCGGCGCATGTCCCACATCAGCAGCGACGGGTCGAGATTGCGCAACGACAGCCGGGATTCGACCCAGCGCTGACCCCAGGCCCCGATGCCCATGACCAGAGGGCGAAGCTCTTCGCCAGCTTCGGTCAACTGGTATTCAAAGGCCCCGGAAGCCGTCGGAACGGTTCGCACCACGCCGGAAAGCTCCAGCTCCTTGAGGCGTTTCGACAAAAGCGTGGGGGACATGCGCGGAAGGCCCCGGCGCAGATCATTGAAGCGCGTGCTGCCGGCCAGAAGCTCACGCAGAAGAACGACCGTCCAGCGCGAACAGAGCACCTCGGCGGCCATCGAGACCGGGCAGAACTGCCCATAGGTTGAAGTTTCCGGCATGCCATACTCCTTCTGTCTCCCGTCAGACTAACACCCCCCAACCCTACCTCCTAGTACAGTTGCTGGACTGGACGGGTGGCAGCGATCGGCCGACCATGGGCGCATTCAAGCAAAAGGGAGTGCAGCCATGACTTTGACACGCGAGAAGCCAACCGAAACGACCCGGGATGTCGTGGCGATTGCCGAGGGGCTGTCGGAACAGATTGCGGCCGGGGCAGCCGAAGCGGATGCCGAGGACCGGTTCGTCGCCGAAAACTATGCCCTGCTGAAGCAGGCGGGTCTGATCGAGGCCGGCGTTCCGACCGAACTCGGCGGCGGCGGCGCCGGGGTGCGCCAGCTGGCCGGGATGCTGCGCGTGCTGGGCCGGTCCTGCGGATCAACGGCGCTGGCGTTTGCGATGCACACGCATCAGGTGGCCATTCCGGCGTGGCGCTGGCAGCACCAGAAGGTGGCCGCGGTCGAGCCGCTGCTGAAGCGCATTGCGGCGGAACGGATCGTGCTTGTGTCCAGTGGCGGGTCGGACTGGATCAACGGTTCCGGCACCGCGCGCAAGGTCGAGGGCGGCTACCGCATCTCGGGGCGCAAGATCTTCAGTTCAGGCGCTGCGGCGGGGGATGTCTTCATGACCGGCGCCGTGCTGGAGGAGGACGGCGCGCGCCATGTCCTGCATTTCGGTGCGTCTATGAAGGCCGCAGAGGTGCGCATTCTGGACACCTGGCATACGCTGGGCATGCGGGGAACCGGGTCGCATGACGTGGTTCTGGACGAGCTTTTCGTGCCCGACGCAGGCGTGGCCCTGAAGCGCAAGGCCGGCGAATGGCATCCGCTGTTCCACACGATCGCGACCATCGCCTCGCCGCTGATCTATGCGGCCTATCTTGGCGTTGCCGACAGCGCCTGCGCAATCGCGCTGGACGTAGCGAAGAAGCGGTCGATAACCCACGACGCGCGGGCGCTGGCAGGCCGGATGATGACAGAACTGGCTGGGGCCGAAATGGCGCATGAGGCCATGCTGGCGACCGTTGAACTGAATGCCCCGTCTGCCGAGACGGTCAACGTGGCGATGAAGGGCAAGATTCTGGGTCTGGACCATGCGATCCGTGCGGTCGAACTGGCGCTGGAACTGGCAAGCGGCGCGGGCTTCTACCGCTCGGCCGGGTTGGAGCGGCGGTTCCGCGACATCCAGGGTGCGCGGTTCCATGCCATGCAGCGCGGACCACAGGCGCAATACACCGGCGCTCTGGCACTGGGCGAATCGGTGGCGACGGTGTTCTAGGTCTGCGACCTAGGGTTGGGCGCGCAGCAGCAGCCCAACCCCCACCACGATCACCGCCATCCCGATCTTCTGCCGCGCCGTGACCGGCTGGCGGAAGACCCAGGCCGAAACGGCCAGCGCCATGATCACCTCGACCAGCGCCAGAGTGCGGACATTGGCGGCTGTGGTCAGCGAAAAGCCGATGAACCAGAACTGCGAGGCGAAGGCGCCCAGAAATCCCGCCAGAAGCGAGCTGCGCCAGACGCCGAACGACGCCAGAAGCGCAGCCCGGTCGAAGGTCAGAAGCCAGGCCAGCAGCATCCCGCTTTGCAGCACAAGGCTGAGCACAAGGATCGTCGAGGCGCGGATCAGAAAGCTGCCCTCGGGCAGATTCAGGATGCCGCCGCGAAAGCCGATGGCGGCAAGGCCGAACAGCAGCCCGGCCAGCAGTCCGGTGGCGGCCGGGCCAAGAACGCACAGCATCAGGCGGGTGGTTTCGGGCTTGGTGGACAGGATCACCACGCCGGCGGTTGCCATGGTCACGGCAACCAGCATCGGAACGGTCAAGGGGTCGCCGATGGTGACGGCGGCGATCAGGGCGACCAGAACCGGTTCGGTCTTGATCCAGGCGGTGGTGACGGCAAAGGACCGGGCCTTCATCGTCAGCAGCATCAGCGCCGTCGCCCCGATCTGCGCCACGGCCCCAAGCGTGGTGTAGGCTAGGGCGGCGGCGGTCAGGATGGGCGGGGCCTCGCCGGTGGCCAGCGTGGCCAGCCAGAGAAAGACCACCGCGAAGGGCAGGCCGAACAGAAAGCGCACCTGCGTCGCGCCCAGTGTGCCGATCCGGGCGGTCAGGCCCGATTGCGCGGCGTTGCGGGCGGTCTGGGCGACGGATGCAACCAGCGTTGCCAGAACCCAGAGACTGCCCGACATCTCAGCCGCCGCGCACGGTGTCGATCATCAGTTGCACGTTGTCGGGGTGGGCGTCGGGGGTGATGCCGTGGCCGAGGTTGAAGATGTGCGGCCCTTTGGCGAAGGCGCTGACGACGTGCCGGGTTGCCGCCACCAGCGCCTGCCCGCCCGTCACCATATGCTCGGGTGCAAGGTTGCCCTGCACGCAGCCGTCGATCTGGACATTCGCCGCCCCCCATTCCGGGCTGACCGAATTGTCCAGCGCCACGCAATCGGCCCCGGTCTGGTGGCCAAAGCCGATGTAGCCCTGCCCCGCCTCGCGCGGGAAGGCGATGATCGGCGTGCCGGGGTGGCGCGCCTTCAGCGCGGCGATGATCCGGGTGGTCGGGGCAACGGCGAAATCGCGGAAGTCCCGACCTTTCAGCGAACCGGCCCAGCTATCAAAAAGCTTGACCACCTCGGCCCCGGCGGTGATCTGGGCCGAAAGATATTCGACGGTTGCCTCGGAGATCCGGTCGATCAGCGCTTGAAAGGTCGCGCGGTCGGTGTCCTTCAGCCGGTGCGCCGCGGCCTGATCCTTCGAGCCTCTGCCCCCGATCATGTAGGTGGCAACCGTCCATGGCGCCCCCGCAAAGCCGATCAGCGTGGTGTCCTTCGGCAGTTCGCGGGCAAGGATGCGGACCGTCTCATAGACCGGGGCAAGCGTGTCATGGATCGCATCGACCGGTTTCAGGTTGGCGACCTGGGCGGGGGTGTCGGTCGTCTCCATCCGGGGGCCTTCGCCGGTCTCGAACCACAGTTTCGGGCCAAGCGCCTGAGGCAGCAGCAGGATGTCGGCAAACAGGATCGCCGCGTCAAAGCCATAGCGCCGGATCGGTTGCAGCGTCACCTCGGCGGCAAGGTCCGGGGCATAGCACAGAGACAGGAAGTCGCCGGCCTTGGCCCGGGTGGCGCGGTATTCCGGCAGGTAGCGGCCAGCCTGGCGCATCATCCAGATCGGCGGGGTCGGCAGCACCTCGCCCTTCAGCGCACGCAGGATCGTCTTGGTCATGTCTTGCCCTTCTGCTTTCCTCATGGGTCCGACGCGGGGGCGGGGTTGTCAAGAGTTGTCAGGCTCGCGTGACACCGCTATGCCTGCATCCATGCGCGATGATCTGCCAAGCCCCGCTCAACCCCTTAAGATCGGCACCCGTGGCTCGCCATTGGCCTTGTGGCAGGCCCATGAGGTGCGGCGCTGCCTGATGGCGGCCTTTGCCCTGCCTGAGGCCGGGTTCGAGATCGTGGTGATCAAGGTCATGGGCGACCAGATCCAGGACAAGGCGCTGCGCGAGATCGGCGGCAAGGGCCTTTTCACCCGCGAGATCGAAGATGCGTTGTTGGACGGCAGCATCGACATCGCCGTTCATTCGATGAAGGACATGCCGACGGTGCAGCCCGAAGGGCTGATCCTTGACTGCTATCTTGCGCGCGAGGACGTGCGCGATGCGTTCGTGTCACCCGGCGTGGCCTCGCTGGACGCACTGCCGATCGGCGCGGTGGTCGGGTCGTCCAGCCTGCGGCGGCGGGCGCAACTGGCCTTGCGGCGGCCGGACCTGCAACTGGTCGAGTTTCGCGGCAACGTGCAGACCCGGATGCGCAAGCTGGAAGAGGGCGTGGCCCATGCCACCTTCCTTGCGATGGCGGGCCTGAACCGGTTGGGCATGACGCATATGGCGCGGGGCCCGATCGCGGTCGAGGAGATGCTGCCCGCCGTGGCGCAGGGCGCCATCGGCGTCGAACGCCGCGCAGCGGATGCGCGGGTGGCGGCGATGCTGACCGCAATCCACCACCGCGAGACGGGCGAGCGGCTGGCGGCGGAACGCAGTTTCCTTGCCCGGCTGGACGGCTCCTGCGAAACGCCGATCGCAGGGCTTGCGATGATCGACGCGCGCGGGCTTTGGCTGCGGGGCGAGCTCTTGCGGCCCGACGGCAGCGCGTCGGTCGCAGGAGAGATCCGCGGACCGGTCACGTCCGGGCCTGACATCGGCCGTGCACTGGCCGACCAGCTGCTGGACCGGGCCGGTCCGGGCTTTTTTGGCTGAGAGCCGCTTATCCAGCCCTTGCAGGCTGTCTTCGCTGCGGCGGCGCCTCTTACAAATCTGTCGTCAAAGGAGTACATCGGCTTCATTCCACGGCTGAGCTGAGCCTGATCCTTGACCGACCCCCTGCTTGACACCCAACTTCAGGTCGCGCTGGCCGACCCGCCACGGCGGATCCGGCGGATTGACCTTTCGGACGGGCGGCGGTTCTGGCTGAAGCGGGTCGAGCGGCTGCACGGGGTGATGCGGATGCAGAAGGGCAGCCCCGCCCGCGCCTTCGCCGCCGAGCGTGACGGATTGCGGACCTTGGGCGCGGCCGGCCTGCCGGTGGCCGATGTGGTGGCCGAAGGGCCGGACTGGCTGCTTCTGCCCGACGCGGGACCGGTGTTGCCCGAGGTTGTGGCGGATCCCCTGCGTGGCGAGGCCGACAAGCTTGCAGCCTTCGTGCGGGCCGGGCGGGCGCTTGGGCTTTTGCACTGGGCCGGGCTGGTGCATGGCCGGCCGGCCGTGCGCGACATCTGCTGGGACGGGGTCGAGGCCCGGTTCATTGATCTTGAACGCTTCCGGCACGGGGCGCGCAGCGGGCTGCGGCAAGCGGCGGATGTGGTCATGTTCGCGCAGACCGCCTTCACGCAATGGCCGGACGATACGCGCTGGCTGGACGCGGCCCTTGCGGCTTACGCGGTCAATGCGCCGGACGGGGCGATGGACCGGGTCGCGCGGCTGGCCCGCCTGCTGGCGCCGCTGGGCTGGCTGACCCGCCGGGTTGCAACCGCCCGCCCGCAAAGCCGGGAAGTGCGGGCGGTCGGGCTTACGCTTGCGCGGTTGCGCGGCTGACTGGCCAAGGGGGGGGGGGGGGGAAACCCCCCCCCCCCC
>JANOER010000035.1:0-17736 GCA_031441285.1 Rhodobacterales bacterium | reverse complement strand
GCGACGAGGCGCCGGTCCTGAACGCGCGCATCCGCCGGGCCTGGTCCAGGGGGGCGATGATCGGGCTGGTCGGACCGGCGGTCGATCTGACCTATGACTACACCCATGTGGGCACCGACCGGGCGGCACTGGCATCGCTGCTGAACCAGGATGTCTCGGGCCTTGCCGGCAAGCGGACGCTGGTCATCGTCGGGCAGGGTGCGCTGACCGGTGCCGACGGCGCGGCGGTGCTGGCATTGGCCCAGCAGGCCGGGGCGATGACGGGGGCCGGGCTGTTGGTCCTGCACACGGCGGCGGCGCGGGTGGGTGCGCTGGACGTCGGCTGCGCCACCGAGGGCGGCCTTGCCGCCGCGCTCGACGGGGCGGAAGTGGTCTTCAACCTCGGTGCCGACGAGATGGACATCCCGGCCGGGCCTGCGGTGATCTACCAGGGGAGCCACGGCGACCGCGGCGCGCACCGCGCCGACATCGTGCTGCCGGGGGCTGCCTATACGGAAGAGAACGGGATTTTCGTCAACACCGAGGGCCGCCCGCAACTGGCGATGCGGGCGGGGTTCCCGCCCGGCGAGGCCAAGGAGAACTGGGCGATCCTGCGGGCGTTGTCGGCCGAGCTGGACAAGACGCTGCCGTGGGACAGCCTCGGCGCCCTGCGGCAGGCGCTGGTCAAGGCGCATCCGCATCTGGGGCGGATCGATGCGGTTCCGGCGAATGAGGGGCCGATGCTGCCCGAGGCCGCACTGGGCGCGGGATCGTTCCTGTCGGCGGTGGCCGACTTCTATCTGACCAACCCCATCGCCCGCGCCTCGGCGCTGATGGCAGACCTGTCGCGGATCGCCGGAGCGCGGGCGGACCTGCCCGTCGCGGCCGAGTGAGGATGCGCATGGCCGCCGCGATGACCCTCGCATTGGCCGCCTGCAGCCCCGCCACCCGCGGACCTGCAAACGCGGTGGAGTATCTCGGCTATGACGTCGAAGTGCTGGGCGACGGGCTCGTCCAGTTCAACCTGGCCGTACGCGGGTCGCCCGGACCGCTGCTGCTGAAGGACTATGCACGCTGCTCGGCGGCGCGCTATGCGGCTGCCGGCGGCTTCGGCTTTGCGCGCCATGTGCGCACGCTGGTGGGCAAGCGGTCTGGCATCTGGCGCGCGGATGCGATCTACACGATTACGGCCGCGCTGCCGCGCGGCATCGACACGATCGATGCCGAGGTGGTGGCGCGAGACTGCGATGAGCGCGGCGTGCCGGCGGCCTAGAGGGAACGGGTGATGGACGGCGGCTTCTTCGAAACCGGGGCAGGCATCGCCCTCATCGTCGTGGCGCAGAGCCTGTTGGTCACGGGCTTCGTGATGATCTCGCTGTTGTTCCTGGTCTATGGCGACCGCAAAATCTGGGCCGCGGTGCAGATGCGGCGCGGGCCGAACGTGGTTGGTCCCTGGGGCCTGCTGCAATCGGTGGCCGATGCGCTGAAATATGTGGTCAAGGAAATCGTCGTCCCGGCGGGCGTGGACCGGCCGGTGTTCTTCCTGGCCCCGATGCTGTCCTTCGTGCTGGCGATCCTGGCCTGGGCGGTGATCCCCTTCGATGACGGCTGGGTGCTGGCCAACATCAACGTCGCACTGCTGTTCGTCTTCGCCGTCTCCTCGCTCGAGGTTTACGGCGTGATCATGGGTGGCTGGGCCTCGAACTCGAAATACGCCTTCCTCGGGTCCTTGCGGTCAGCCGCACAGATGATCTCTTACGAGGTGTCGCTGGGCCTGATCATCGTCGGCATCATCATCTCGACTGGGGCGCTGAATTTCTCGGCTATCGTGGCGGCGCAGGACGGGGACTGGGGCCTGTTCAACTGGTACTGGCTGCCGCATTTCCCTATGGTTTTCCTGTTCTTCATCAGTGCCTTGGCCGAAACGAACCGCCCGCCCTTCGACTTGCCCGAGGCTGAATCGGAACTGGTGGCCGGGTTCATGGTGGAATATTCCTCGACCCCCTACCTGCTGTTCATGGCCGGCGAATACATCGCCATCTTCCTGATGTGCGCGCTGATGAGCCTGCTGTTCTTCGGCGGCTGGCTGTCGCCGATCCCCGGCCTGCCCGATGGCTGGTGGTGGATGGTTGGCAAGATGTGGCTGTTCTTCTTCATGTTCGCCATGGTGAAGGCGATCGTGCCCCGCTACCGCTATGACCAACTGATGCGGATCGGCTGGAAGGTCTTCCTGCCGCTGTCGCTGGGCTGGGTGGTGCTGGTGGCGTTCCTGGCGAAATTCGAGGTGCTGGGCGGCTTCTGGGCCCGCTGGGCAATTGGGGGCTGACCGATGAGCAACATCGACTGGAACCGCGCGACGCGATACTTCCTGCTGATGGATTTCATCAAGGGCTTCGGCCTGGGGATGAAATACTTCTTCGCGCCGAAGATGACGCTGAACTACCCGCATGAGAAGGGGCCGCTTTCGCCCCGCTTCCGCGGCGAACACGCGCTGCGCCGTTATCCGAACGGCGAGGAACGCTGCATCGCCTGCAAGCTGTGCGAAGCGATCTGCCCGGCCCAAGCCATCACCATCGACGCCGAACCGCGTGAGGACGGCAGCCGAAGGACCACCCGCTACGACATCGACATGACCAAGTGCATCTACTGCGGCTTCTGCCAGGAGGCCTGCCCGGTCGATGCCATCGTCGAAGGTCCAAACTTCGAGTTCGCGACTGAGACCCGGGAAGAGCTGTTCTACACCAAGGAAAAGCTTCTGGAGAACGGCGATCGCTGGGAATCAGAGATCGCCCGCAACCTTGAAATCGACGCCCCCTACCGCTGAGGCCTGCCCCTGATGACCGACGACTTCGCCAAGATGTTTGCAGCCATGATGGAGCAGGGCCAAAAGATGGCCCAGGCCTTCTCGCCGGCGATGGAGACTGTCGACGTGAAAGCGTTCGAGAAGTTCTTTCCGGCAATGCCAAAAGAGGTTCTGGAGATGTGGTTCGGCAAGACCTTCAACCCGGAAGGCCTTGATGCGCGGACCCGGTTTCTGGTCACCATCGCGGCGCAGACGGTGCTGGGGCCCATTGGTGAGCCGCAACTGCGGATGACAATCAAGAACGGCCTTGCAGCCGGCGCCACCAAACGCGAGATCGCGGAAGTGATCTGGCAGATGTCGATGTTCGGCGGCGTTCCCGCCATGCAGAAGGCGCTGGAGATCGCGCAAGCCGTCTTTGCCGAGACCGCCGACAAATCCAGGGAGAACGACGCATGACCGCCGCAGATTTTGCCTTCTACTGCTTTGCGGTGGTCACTGTCGCTTCGGGCCTGATGGTCACCATCAGCCGCAATCCGGTGCATTCGGTGTTGTGGCTGATCCTGGCTTTCCTCTCCACCTCGGGCCTGTTCGTGCTTCTCGGGGCCGAGTTCGTGGCGATGCTTCTGGTCATCGTCTACGTCGGCGCGGTGGCGGTGCTGTTCCTGTTCGTCGTCATGATGCTGGACATCGACTTTGCCGCGCTGAAGGGCGAACTGGCCCGCTACATGCCGCTGGGTCTGCTGATCGGCGTGGTCCTGATCATGCAGATCGCCATCGGTGTCGGCGTCTGGGCTCCCGCCTCGCAGGCTGAAGGCTTGCGTCAGGCGGTGACCCCGACCGAAGTGGAAAACACCCGCGCTTTGGGCCTCATCCTTTACGACCGCTATTTCCTGCTTTTCCAGCTTGCCGGCCTGATCCTTCTGGTCGCGATGATCGGGGCGATCCTTCTGACGCTGCGGCACCGGAAGGACATCAAGCGGCAGAACGTGCTGCAACAGATGTGGCGCGACCCGGCCAAGGCGATGGAGCTGAAGGACGTGAAGCCGGGGCAGGGATTGTGACCATGGTGGGGTAGAACCCCACCCTACGGATGCCGGGTAGGGTGGGGTTCCACCCCACCAAGAAACGAACAGGCCAAACGGCCGACGAGGGAACGAGACGATGGTGGGACTTGAACATTACCTGACGGTGGCCGCGGCGGTGTTCGTCATCGGGATCTTCGGGATCTTCCTCAACCGGAAGAACGTGATCGTCATCCTGATGTCCATCGAGCTCATGCTGCTGGCGGTCAACATCAACCTTGTGGCCTTCTCGTCCTTCTCGGGCGATCTGGTGGGGCAGGTCTTCACCATGTTCGTGCTGACCGTCGCCGCGGCCGAGGCGGCGATTGGTCTGGCCATCCTCGTCGTGTTCTTCCGCAACCGCGGGACGATCGACGTGGAAGACGTGAACGTGATGAAGGGCTGATCCGATGGCCGCCGCAGGGGATCGCAATGTGTTCGGGATGCGGGTGACGGCTGTGAAGGGCCGGATGCTTGACCTTGAATGCGAGGCTTGCCGCACCGCCGGGTTCGCACCTGCGGACGAATTCCAATCGACGCGCTGCGGATCCCGCGCTTGCGCTTCTACCCAGGGCAGGACCGAGTAAATGGCAACGATCATCCTTTTCGCTCCGCTGATCGGGGCCCTGATCTGCGGCTTCGGCTGGCGCCTGATCGGCGAGAAGGCGGGGCAGGTCATCACCACCGCGCTGCTGTTCCTGGCCGCCGCCCTGTCCTGGACCATCTTCCTGACCTTCGACGGCGAGACGCAGCGCATCGTCATCCTGCGCTGGATCGAAAGCGGCTCGCTTGGCTCGGAGTGGGCCATTCGCCTCGACCGGCTGACCGCGATCATGCTGGTCGTGGTGAACACCGTCTCGGCGCTGGTCCACCTCTACAGCTTTGGCTACATGGCGCATGACGAGAACTGGCATGAGGGCGAGCATTACAAGGCCCGTTTCTTTGCCTACCTGTCGTTCTTCACCTTCGCCATGCTGATGCTGGTGACTGCCGACAACCTGGTGCAGATGTTCTTCGGCTGGGAAGGGGTGGGCGTCGCGTCCTATCTGCTGATCGGCTTTTACTACCGCAAGCCAAGCGCCAATGCCGCCGCAATCAAGGCCTTCGTGGTCAACCGGGTCGGCGACTTCGGCTTCGCCCTTGGCATTTTCGCGCTGTTCTACCTGACCGACTCTGTCCGCTTCGACGATGTCTTCGCCGCAGCGCCCGAGCTTGCCCAGACCAACCTGACCTTCCTCTGGACAGAGTGGAACGCGGCCAACCTGATCGGCGTCCTTCTCTTTATCGGGGCGATGGGCAAATCGGCGCAGCTTTTCCTGCACACCTGGCTGCCGGACGCGATGGAAGGGCCGACGCCGGTCTCGGCGCTGATCCACGCGGCGACGATGGTGACGGCGGGGGTGTTCCTGGTCTGCCGGATGTCGCCCATTTACGAATACGCGCCCGACGCCTCGGCCTTCATCACTGTCATCGGGGCCACAACGGCGTTCTTTGCGGCAACCGTCGGTCTGGTGCAGAACGACATCAAGCGGGTGATCGCCTACTCTACCTGCTCGCAGCTGGGCTACATGTTCGTGGCGGCGGGGGTCGGGGTCTATTCGGTGGCGATGTTCCACCTTTTCACCCACGCCTTCTTCAAGGCGATGCTGTTTCTGGGCGCAGGCTCGGTCATCACCGCGACGCACCATGAACAGGACATGCGCAACTACGGCGGCCTGCGCAAGAAGATCCCCTACACCTTCGCGGCCATGCTGATCGGGACGCTTGCGATCACCGGTGTCGGCATCCCGCTGACCCATTTCGGCTTCGCCGGGTTCCTGTCGAAGGACGCGGTGATCGAAAGCGCCTGGGTCGGGTCGAACTATGCCTTCTGGCTTCTGGTCATGGCGGCCTGCATGACCAGCTTCTACAGCTGGCGCCTGATGTTCATGACCTTCTTTGGGGCCAGCCGCGCGCCGGGTCACGCGGACCACAGCCACGACGATCACGCGCAAGACGATCACGCGCATGACGACCACGCGCCTGGCGATCACGCACATGACGGCCACGGGCATGACGGCCACAGTGGGGCGCACCACCACGAGCCGCACGAAAGCCCGATGGTCATGCTGATCCCGCTGGGAGTCCTCGCCCTTGGCGCGGTCTTCTCGGGGATGCTGTGGCACAAGGTGTTCTTCGGCGAGGAAGCCGCCGTCCGCGACTGGTTCGGCATGGAAACCGCTGCCCATGGCGAGGCCAATGGCGAGGATCACGCCGAGACCGCCACGACCGAAGCGCAGGGCGAAACGCAGGGCGAGACCCACGACGAGCCCGCCGCCGCAGCGGAAGGTGCGGCCCCTGAGGCAAATGCGGCGGCACCGGGCGTGGTGCCGAAAGGCGCGCTGGTGATGCTGCCCTTCACACCCGAACGTCAGGCCATCGTCGACACCCGTCTTGACGCCGAAAAGGCTGCGACGGCCGAACACGCGCCGACGACCATGATCAACGCAGCACACCTGGTGCCGGCCTGGGTCAAGGTCTCGCCTTTCGTCGCCATGCTGATCGGGCTGTTCACCGCCTGGCTGTTCTACATCAGAAACCCCAGTCTGCCCGGCCGGCTTGCCGCACAGCAGCGCCCGCTGTATCTGTTCCTCCTGAACAAGTGGTACTTCGACGAGCTTTACGACGTGCTGTTCGTCCGTTCCGCGAAATGGCTGGGCAACTTCCTGTGGAAGACGGGCGACGGCGAGGTCATCGACGGCTCACTGAACGGAGTGGCGCTGGGGATCATCCCCGCGCTTACCCGTCTCGCCGGCCGAGCGCAGTCCGGCTATCTCTTCCACTACGCCTTCGCGATGGTGATGGGGATCGTGATCCTTGTCACCTGGATGACGCTGTTCGGCGGCGCGAAGTAAGGGGGCGCCGAAATCATGGAAAACCAGCTTCTCTCGATCATCACCTTCCTGCCGCTGGTCGCGGCGCTCATCCTTGCGCTGTTCATGCGCGGCGACGATGCGGCGGCGCGGGCGGGGGCCAAATGGCTTGCGCTGTTCACCACCAGCGCGACCTTTGTCATCTCGCTGTTCGTTCTGTTCCGGTTCGATCCGTCGGACACCAGCTTTCAGTTTGTCGAGGAACACCCCTGGATCCTGGGCCTGACCTACAAGATGGGCGTGGACGGCATCTCGGTCCTGTTCGTGATGCTGACCACCTTCCTGATGCCGATCACGATCTATTCGTGCTGGGGCGTCGAGACGCGGGTCAAGGAATACATGATCGCCTTCCTGGTGCTTGAAACGCTGATGCTGGGCGTGTTCTGCGCGCTGGACCTCGTGCTGTTCTACGTCTTCTTCGAGGCCGGGCTGATCCCGATGTTCCTGATCATCGGCATCTGGGGCGGCAAGGATCGGATCTACGCCGCGTTCAAGTTCTTCCTCTACACCTTCCTTGGGTCAGTGCTGATGCTGGTCGCGATGATCGCGATGTATCTGGACGCGGGCACCACCGATATCGTCAAGCTTCTGGCGCATGACTTCGGGTCCGAGACGTTCAGCCTGCTTGGCATTCAAGTGGTGGGCGGGTTGCAGACCATGCTCTTCCTTGCCTTCTTCGCCAGCTTTGCGGTGAAGATGCCGATGTGGCCGGTGCACACCTGGCTGCCCGACGCCCACGTCCAGGCCCCGACCGCGGGGTCGGTGGTGCTGGCGGCGATCCTGCTGAAAATGGGCGGCTACGGCTTCCTGCGCTTTTCATTGCCGATGTTCCCGGTCGGGTCGGACGTGATGGCCCCGCTCGTTTTGTGGATGAGCGCCATCGCCATCGTCTACACCAGCCTTGTGGCGCTGGTGCAGTCGGACATGAAGAAGCTGATCGCCTATTCCTCGGTCGCGCATATGGGCTTTGTCACCATGGGCATCTTTGCGGCAAACCAGCAGGGGGTGGACGGCGCGATCTTCCAGATGATCAGCCACGGCTTCATCTCGGGCGCGTTGTTCCTGTGCGTCGGCGTGATCTACGACCGGATGCACACGCGCGAGATCGACGCCTACGGCGGCCTGGTAAACCGGATGCCGGCCTATGCGCTGGTGTTCATGTTCTTCACCATGGCCAACGTCGGCCTGCCGGGAACCAGTGGCTTTGTCGGCGAATTCCTGACGTTGATGGGCATCTTCCAGGTCAACACCTGGGTCGCCGCCGTGGCGACCACCGGGGTGATCCTTTCGGCCGCCTATGCACTTTGGCTGTATCGCCGGGTGGTCTTTGGTGACCTGATCAAGGAAGCCCTGCGCACGATCACCGACATGGACCGGCGCGAGAAGACGATCTTCGCGCCCTTGGTCGCGATGACGCTGATCCTTGGCATCTATCCCAGCCTGGTGACCGACATCATCGGGCCCTCTGTCTCTGCCCTTGTCGCCGACTACCAGGCCGCCGTGCCCGCCGATGGCGCCGACCTGGCCCTGAACGAAGGACATTCGGAATGAGCCCCGCCGATTTTCAGACCCTGATGCCCGAGATCATCCTGTCGGGCTATGCCATGGCGGCGCTTATGGTCGGGGTCTACACGACCAAGGACAAGCTTGCGCCCACGCTGGTCTGGGCCACGTCGGGGCTTTTCGTGGCGCTGGCGCTTTACATCGGCACGACCGGGGCAGGTGAGCGGCTGGTGTTCAACGGCCTCTTTGTCGACGATCCCTTTGCCCGTTTCGCCAAGGTCACGATCCTTCTGTCCGCCGCCGCCGTGCTGGCGATGAGCCAGGACTACATGACCCGGCGCAACCTTCTGCGCTTCGAATACCCGATCCTGGTGGCGCTCGCGGTTGTCGGCATGATGGTCATGGTGTCGTCTGCCGACCTCATCACCCTTTACATGGGGCTGGAGCTGCAATCGCTGTCGCTTTACGTCATGGCCAGCCTGCGCCGCGACAGCGCCAAATCCTCTGAGGCGGGCCTGAAGTACTTCACCCTTGGCGCGCTGTCGTCGGGGCTTTTGCTCTATGGCGCGTCCTTGACCTACGGCTTTTCGGGAACCACCCAGTTCGCCGGAATCCTGTCGACCGTGCAGGACGGAGTGCCGCTGGGGCTGCTGTTCGGCCTGGTGTTCATGCTGGCGGGACTGGCCTTCAAGGTCAGTGCCGCGCCGTTCCACATGTGGACGCCGGATGTCTACGAAGGCTCGCCCACCCCGGTGACCGCCTTCTTCGCCACCGCACCGAAAGTCGCCGCCATGGCCCTGATCGCGCGCCTGATCCAGGACGCCTTTGGCGGCATCCCCGGCCAGTGGGGGCAGGTGCTGGCGGCGCTGTCGGTCGCCTCGATGTTCCTTGGCGCCGTGGCGGCAATCGGCCAGCGCGACATCAAGCGGCTGATGGCGTATTCGTCGATCGCCCACATGGGCTATGCGCTGATCGGCCTTGCGGTCGGCACCGCCTACGGGGTGCAGGCGACGATGATCTACATGGCGATCTATGTCACGATGAACGTCGGCACCTTCGCCTTCATCCTGTCGATGGAACGCGACGGCCGTCCGGTGTCGGACATCGCCGGCCTGAACCAGTTCGCGAAAAAGGAACCGCTGAAGGCCCTGGCCATACTGGTCCTGCTGTTTTCGCTTGCCGGTGTGCCGCCGATGGTCGGCTTCTTCGGCAAGTTCTACGTGCTGAAAGCGGCGGTTGATGCCGGGATGGTATGGCTTGCGGTCGCCGGGGCCGTGGCCTCGGTGATCGGGGCGTTCTACTATCTTCGCATCGTCTACTTCATGTATTTCGGTGCCGAGCAGGATCCCGTCGACAGCCGCATGGCTCCGGTGCAATGGACCTTGCTGATGGGGGTCGCGGCGATCATGCTGGTCGGGATCGTCAACCTCTTCGGCATCGAGCCGGCTGCCGCCATCGCGGCCGAAGCGCTTGTCCGCTGACACGGCGATCCCGGCGGCGCGCATCGCGCTGGCGGAAACCGACAGCACCAATGCCGAGGGTTTTCGCCGGGCAGCCGCGCTGCCCGGTCCGACCTGGATCGTCGCCGGACGCCAGACCGCCGGACGCGGCCGCCGGTCACGTCCCTGGGCCAGCCCGCCGGGAAACTTCCACGGAACGCTGGTGCTGAAACCGGCCGAGCCGCCGGAAACGGTGGCACTTCGGTCTTTCGCGGCCGCACTGGCGCTCAGGGATGCGCTGGTCAGCCTGACCGGCCTGCCCGACTGCCTGACCTTGAAATGGCCGAATGATGTCTTGATGAACGGCGGCAAGATCGCAGGGATCCTGCTGGAAAGTCAAAGCCTTGGCCAGGCCGACCCCGTCCTTTGCATTGGCATCGGCGTCAACCTGATCGCGGCTCCGGATGCATCGCAAGTGGAACCGGGGGCCGTGCCGCCGGTATCGCTTCTGGCCGAAACCGGCCTGCGCGTGACGCCCGAGGCCTTGCTCGATGCACTCGCCCCGGCCTTTGCGCGCTGGGAGGCGATCTTCACCACCCAGGGCTTCGCGCCGCTGCGCACCGCCTGGCTGGACAAGGCCGCGCGCCGGGGCGAAGCGATCCGTGCCCGCACCGGCACTCTGACCCGGGACGGCATCTTCGACAGCATCGACGCCAGCGGCAATCTGATCCTGCGCACCGCAGCCGGACCCCTTGCCATATCCGCCGCCGAAGTGTTCTTCTGACTCGGCGCAAAAGCGATTTTTCGCAGAAAAATCGTGGCTTGCGGGCTGTCTGAGCGAGGTGTCCATGCTACTGGCCATAGACTGCGGCAACACCAACACCGTCTTCTCGATCTGGGACGGCGCGCGCTTCCTTGCCACCTGGCGCATCGCGACCGACCACAAGCGGACGGCTGATGAATACTTCGTCTGGCTCTCCAGTCTCATCGCCATGACCGGAACCAGGGCAGAGATCACCGAGGCGATCATCTCCTCCACTGTCCCGCGCGTCGTCTTCAACCTCCGCGTCCTTTGTGACCGCTACTTCAGCTGCCGGCCCCGCGTCGTGGGCAAGCCGGAGTGCAGGCTGCCCGTGGCCCCCCGTGTCGACCAGGGCACCACGGTTGGTCCGGACCGGCTGGTCAACACTGTGGCCGGGCATGACCGGCACGGCGGCAACCTGGTCATCCTCGATTTTGGCACGGCAACCACCTTCGACGTGGTCGATCATGACGGCGCCTATGTTGGCGGGGTGATCGCTCCGGGTGTCAATCTCAGCCTCGAGGCGCTGCACATGGCCGCCGCCGCCCTTCCCCATATCGACGTGGCAAAGCCCGCACAGGTGGTCGGCACGAATACGGTGGCTTGCATGCAATCGGGTGTGTATTGGGGCTATGTCGGGCTTATCGAAGTCATCGTTCGCGAAATCCGGCGCGAGCGTAACCAACCGATGAAAGTCATTGCGACGGGGGGCCTTGCGTCGCTCTTCGCCCAAGGGACCAAGCTTTTTCACAGCGTCGAGGACGATTTGACCATGCATGGCCTCGTCCTCATCAACGCCTACAACAAGGACACCCCATGAAAGCCAACCGCCTGATCTATCTTCCGCTTGGCGGTGCCGGCGAGATTGGCATGAACGCCTATGTCTACGGCTACGGCGCCCCCGGCAAAGAGCGGCTGATCCTCGTCGATCTCGGCGTCGCCTTCCCGGACATGGACACATCGCCCGGCGTTGATCTGATCCTGCCTGACGTCAGCTGGCTTTACGACAAGCTTGACCGGCTGGAAGCGATCTTCATCACCCACGCCCACGAGGACCACATCGGCGCGCTGGCGCATCTTTGGCCAAGGCTGGAAAAGAAGGTCTACTGCCGCCGCTTCACCGCGACGATCGGGCGAATGAAGTTCGACGAGGCGGGCCTGCCGAAAGACCGGATCGTCACTGTCGAAGCCCGCCCCGCGACGGTCGAGGCCGGGCCTTTCAAGGTCCAGTTCGTGCCGGTCTCGCATTCCATCCCGGAAAGCTCGGCCCTGGTGATCGACACGCCGGCTGGCCGGATCTTCCATTCGGCGGACTTCAAGATCGACCACAACCCCGTGGTGGGCGAAGCCTGGGACGACGCCCGTTTCGCCGAGATCGTAGCCGAACGCCCGGTCAAGGCGATGACCTGCGATTCGACCAACGTGTTCTCGACCCATGAGGGCCGGTCGGAATCTACCCTTGGCCCGGCGCTGACCGACCTGATCCGCAGTTGCTCTGGCATGGTCGTGGCAACGACCTTCGGCTCGAACGTCGCGCGCCTGAAGACCCTGGCCGAGGCTGCGCGCGCCGCCGACCGCACGATCTGCGTCCTTGGCCGGTCAATGAAGCGGATGATTGCAGCGTCTGAAGAGGCGGCGGTGATGTCGGGCTTTCCGAAGACTGTCAGCCCCGAGGAAGCGCTGGAGGTCCCGCGCCGCAACCTGATGATCCTGGCCACCGGCAGTCAGGGCGAACGCCGCGCCGCAAGTGCGCAACTGGCGCGCGGCAAGTTTCTCGGGATCGAGATGAAAGATGGCGATACCTTCCTCTTTTCCTCGAAAACCATCCCGGGCAACGAACGCGACGTCCTGCGGGTCTGGAACGCGTTTTCCGAACGCGGCGTGCAGGTCATCGACGATCAGGGCGGCAAGTATCACGTCTCGGGCCACGCGAACCGCCCGGATCTTGAACACGTCCACCGTCTGATCCTGCCCGATATGCTGATCCCGATGCATGGCGAGCACCGCCACCTGACCGAACATGTCCGGATCGCAACCGAGGCCGGCATCGCCGCAGCCGTCGCACCAAACGGCACCATGCTGGACCTCACCGGCGACGTGCCGGAAGTTGCAGAATATGTCGAGACAGGGCGGCTTTACCTGGATGGAACGGCGATCATCGGCGCGCTGGACGGCGTGGTGCGCGACCGGATCCGCATGGCGCTGAACGGCCATGCGCTGGTCACGCTGATCCTGGACGAGGCCGATGCGCCGATGGGCGAACCCTGGGTCGAACTGATGGGTCTGCCTGCCACCGGCAAAGGCGATCGTCCGCTGGCCGAGACGATCGAAGCCGACCTCGCCGAATTTGCCGACCGCGCCAGCCGCAAACTTCTGAAGGATGACACCAAACTTGAGGAAGAGATCCGCAAGCTGGTCCGTCAGGTCGCGATGGAAGAGATCGGCAAGAAGCCCGAGGTGACCGTGGTGATCAGCCGTCTGGCGGCAGAATAGCCGCTTGTCGCTCCCATGCGGGCGCTCCTCGCTGATCCCAGCGAAGACCGCCCGCACGGAAGGGATGAGCGTGCCTCAGCCCGCCTCAGCCCTCGGTGCCGGTCGCGGCTTCCTCGACCTCTTCGGTCGGGGCTGTCGTCAATGCGAAGCTGCGCAGGATGAAGTCGGGCACATGGTCGCCCATGCCGACGACGGACGGGCCAAGATCGCGGTCGCGGCGGTAGTCACGACGCTCTTCGCGCGGTTCGCGGCGGTCATCCCGCTTGTCCTCGCGCCGCTCGCCCCGCGCTTCGCCCCGGCCTTCGCCCCGCGCTTCCCCGCGCGCTTCCCCCCGGCCGTCGCTGCGCCGCTCGCCGCGGCCTTCGGCGCGATCCGGCCGCTGGTCACGCCGTTCTTCGCGGGGTTCGGTCGGTGCGGGCGCTTCGACGGCTTCCGGCTTGGCGGCCACGACCAGAGGTTCCATCGCAGCCACCTCGTCATGCGGCTTCGGAGCGCGGTCACGGTCGCGGCCCTTGGGCGCGCGATCCCGGCCCCGCGCGCTGCGGTCTTCGCGCGGGCGTTCGGGGCGGCCGTCGTCCTCGCCGGGGACAAAGCCGTCCGGCAGCGGGCCGCGCGGAATTTCGGACTTGATCAGGCTTTCGATTGCCTTGAGGTATTTCTCGTCCGATGGAACCGAGATGGTGAAGGCCTTGCCAGTCCGCCCCGCGCGTCCGGTGCGGCCAATGCGGTGGATGTAGTCTTCGGGGTGGCTTGGCACATCGAAGTTGAAGACATGGCTGACCGCCGGAATGTCCAGCCCCCGTGCCGCCACGTCCGAGGCGACCAGCAGGTGCAAGCTGCCATCACGGAACCCGTCCAGCGTCCTGGTGCGCACGGACTGGTCCAGATCCCCGTGAATTGGAGAGGCGTTGAAACCATGCGATTTCAGCGACTTCGCCACCACATCCACATCCATCTTGCGGTTGCAGAAGATGATCGCGTTGGTGCAGGCGTCACCCTCGGCCTTGATCAGCGCTCGCAGGACGGCCCGCTTGTCGCCAAAGCTGCGATCCTTGCGGACGGGCTTCACCTCGATCAGCGTCTGCGTGATCGTCAGCGAGGCCGTCGCCTGCCGCGCCACTTCGATCTTGGCGGGGTTCTTCAGGAAGGTCTTGGTGATCCGCTCGATCTCGGGCGCCATCGTCGCGCTGTAGAACATCGTCTGGCGGGTCGCCGGGGTCAGTTGGAAAATCCGCTCGATGTCCGGGATGAAGCCCATGTCAAGCATTCGGTCGGCTTCATCGACCACCATGATCTGCACGCCGGTCAGCAGAAGCTTACCGCGCTCGAAATGGTCCAGAAGTCGGCCGGGGGTGGCGATCAGCACGTCGACGCCCCGGTCGATCAGCTTGTCTTGCTCGCCGAACGCGACGCCACCGATCAGCAGCGCCTTGGTCAGCTTGGTGTGCTTGGCGTAGACATCGAAGTTCTCGGCCACCTGAGCGGCCAGTTCGCGTGTCGGAGCCAGCACCAGGCTGCGTGGCATCCGGGCGCGGGCGCGGCCCCTGACCCAAGTGCGTGATCATCGGCAGCGAGAAGCTGGCGGTCTTGCCGGTTCCGGTCTGGGCGATCCCCAGCACGTCGCGGCCTTGCAGCGCGTGCGGAATAGCGTCGGCCTGGATGGGGGTTGGGGTCTCATAGCCGGCTTCTGCGACGGCTTGCAGCACGCGCGGGTCGAGCGCGAGGTCAGAAAATTTGGTCATGTGCGTCCTATGGATGCGGTATCGGACCGCATGGGTGATGGGACGCAAGTTTCCGGGCGCCCCGGCGTCTCGGCCCGTTTGGCCGCGCCTCGCGCTTAGCCGAAATGTGCGGACCGGTCAAGGCGCGCCACCCAAGTCTTGCGGTTTGCCTTGACTCGGATCATCATCTTCTCATTTGATACGATCACTTTCAGGGTGTATGCAATGTTTGCCAAAGGTTTCGGCATTTTTTTGGCTGTGCTGTCGTGTGCGCCCGCTGGTGCCGACCACCATCGCTGTGATCGGGTGACCTGTTCGATCGAGGTCGATCTGGTGTCGGTCGCAGAAAGCAAGTCCTACGGTCTTCTCATCGGCGCCCCCAGGCAGGGCTGCAAGCGGGTCCGTTTCCGGGTCGAGACTCTGGCGCATGTCCTGCTTGGCAAGACCCCGGTTCTACGCTCGGGCGAGGTCGCCGTCCTGCGCCTGGGGCACGGTTTTGCCGAGGGAACCAATATATTGCTGGTGACCGCCGAAGGCTGCAACGCGCTGCCGTCTCAGGCCAGGCGGGTAACCCTTCACAAGACGGCCCCGGACCACGGCTGGCGGGCAGGTCTGATCGCCGCTTCGATGGTCACGTCGCGCTGAACCCTGCCAGATGCCGGTTGCCCTCCGACAGCAAGGCGACTGCGCCGCGTGACCTGGTTCTAGGACTTGCCTGCGTCAAGGCCGGTTTCGCCCGGATCGGCATCGCCCTCCGGGCCAGGCCCCAGCGAAACCTGGCGAAGCGCGCTCATCCGCCGGATCCGGCGGAAGATGTTCCCCGGATCGGCATTCAGCCGTTCAAGCAGGTGGCAGGCCAACGGGCCAACGGTTGGTTCGGCCAGCGCATCCTTCCAGATCGGGGCCAGAAGGTTGAAGTCCAGCCCGCCGCGACGAAAGCCGAAAGTCGACATTCCCAGCGGCAGTTGCCGGCTGATCATTTCCGGATTGGTGAAAACCTTGTCAGCCGGGAACCCCGAAAATGTCCGTTCAACCTCATAAAGCTTCATGGTCGAGAAAAGCACGTTCAGGGCAAGCCCGATGCGGCGCTGGGCTTCGGTTTCACCGATGGTGCCAAAGGTGATCACCGACGAAATCAGCCAGCGTCCCGGCAGGACCTGCATCAGGGCCGGTCCGTGTTCCCGCCAGATCCGGATGAACAGCGCCGGCGCATGGTCCGGGTAAGCCTCCCGCCGCAGGGCGACGATCAGATCGGCATTCAGCAGGGCCAGTTCGGGCAGACCCGCAAACGCGCGCTGCAACTGCCAAAGCTTGCGGCGATAGGGCGAGATCCTGCCGTCCGGCCGGGGCTCGTCCGGTGGGATGATTTGGGTCACCAGCGGCACGAGGTCGAAATCGACGGGCGGCAGGGACTCGCCGCGCCCGAAGATCACCGCGCTGCGCCTGCCCATCCAATGCGCGATCACGCTGTCCGGTGCGCCGGGGTAGGTCAAGGTCCAGGCGGCCGAGGGCTCGGCGCCATCTTCCGGATCCGGGACCGGCGCATCCTTCACGGCGGGGGTATCCAAGCGGGACGGATCGTCGTCGGTCATGCACGGCCCCCGACACTTGCGGCGACACTCAGGGAAACGGCCCAGTGCCGCTTCAATGCAGGACGCCGGGTCTGGGGATACAGCGCGGTCAGACCATCATCTCCTTTGTCGCGGTCAGCTTCAGGCCCGGATAGTCGCGCACCACCCGGTCGATGTCCCATTGCAGGCGGGTCAGGAACACCAGATCCCCGTCGCTGTCATGCGCGATGTGGCCCTTGTTGACGCCCACCAGCTTTTCGATCTCGGCCTTGTCGCCGGAAATCCAGCGCGCGGAAGTGAAGTTCGACCCCTCGAAGCGCACCGGCAGCGAATATTCCTGCTCGATCCGGCTGGCCAGCACGTCGAACTGCAAGGCGCCCACGACCCCGACGATGTAGCCCGACCCGATCATCGGCTTGAAAACCTTGGCGGCACCTTCCTCGGCAAACTGGGTCAGGGCCTTTTCCAGGTGCTTGGCCTTCAGGGGGTCCATCGCCCGGACCCCTTGCAGAAGCTCGGGCGCGAAGGACGGGATGCCGGTGAAATGCAGCGTCTCGCCTTCGGTCAGCGCGTCGCCGATCCGCAGTTGCCCGTGGTTCGGAATGCCGATGATGTCGCCGGCCCAGGCTTCCTCGGCCAGTTCGCGGTCTGCGGCAAGAAACAGGACCGGGCTGGCCACCGTCATCGGCTTTTTCGTCCGCACATGATGCAGCTTCATCCCGCGTTCGAAATGGCCCGAGGCAAGGCGGACAAAGGCCACGCGGTCGCGGTGTTTGGGGTCCATGTTGGCCTGAACCTTGAAGACAAAGCCGGTAACCGGTGCTTCGCTGGCGTCGATCTGGCGTTCCTTGGCGCGTTGCGGCTGCGGCTCGGGCCCGTATTCGCCCATGCCGTCCATCAGTTCCTTCACCCCGAAAGAGTTGATCGCTGACCCGAACCAGATCGGGGTCATATGGCCTTCAAGAAAGGCCTTCCGGTCAAAGGCTGGCAGAAGTTCGCGCGCCATTTCAAGATCTTCCCGGAACTTCTTCAACAGTTCGGCAGGAACATGTTCTGCCAGTTTCGGGTCATCCATGCCGGAAATCTGGATTGATTCGGCCACCTTGTTGCGGTCGGCGCGGTCCATGATCTCAAGCCGGTCATGCAGCAGGTCATAGGCGCCGACGAAATCGCGCCCGACGCCGATCGGCCAGCTTGCGGGCGTCACGTCGATGGCCAGGTTCTCCTGGATCTCGTCGATGATCTCGAACACGTCGCGGCTTTCGCGGTCCATCTTGTTGCAGAAGGTCAGGATCGGCAGGTCGCGCAGGCGGCAGACCTCGAACAGCTTCCGCGTCTGGCTTTCGACGCCCTTGGCCCCGTCGATCACCATGATTGCTGCATCAACAGCGGTCAGCGTGCGGTAGGTGTCTTCGGAGCTGATCCGGCGTCTCGGCGATGCGGCGCAGCGAG
>JANOER010000034.1:0-11490 GCA_031441285.1 Rhodobacterales bacterium | reverse complement strand
CGCTCACACCACCCGCCCCCAAAGATCATATTCCCCTGCCTCGTCCACCATCACCTTGACTATATCCCCCGGCTTCAGCCCCTCGAACCCTTCATCAATGAAAAGATTGCCGTCGATCTCCGGCGCGTCGGCCTTGGTGCGGCAGGTGGCGCCGTCTTCGTCGACCTCGTCCACGATCACGTCCAGCACTTTTCCAACCTTTGCGGCCAGTTTTGACTCGGATATGCCTTGGGCTTTTTCCATAAAGCGATCAAAGCGGTCCTGCTTCACTGCATCCGTCACATGGTCGGGCAGGGCGTTCGACCGCGCGCCGGCGACGTTTTCGTACTGAAAGCAGCCGACCCGATCGAGCTGCGCCTCGTCCAGCCAGTCAAGAAGGGTCTGAAACTCGGTCTCGGTCTCGCCGGGGTAGCCGACGATGAAGGTCGACCGCAGCGTCAGGTCGGGACAGACCGCGCGCCAGGCGGCGATTTCGTCCAGCGTCTTGGCCGCCGCCGCCGGGCGGGCCATCCGGCGCAGCACGTCCGGGTGGGCGTGCTGGAACGGAATGTCGAGGTAGGGCAGGACCAACCCCTCGGCCATCAGGGGAACCAGCTGGCGGACATGGGGGTAGGGGTAGACGTAGTGCAGCCGGACCCAGGCGCCAAGGCGGCCCATTTCCCGCGCAAGGTCGGTGATGTGGGCACGCACCTCGCCGCCTTTCCAGGGGGACAGGTCGTGCTTGCGGTCGACCCCGTAGGCCGAGGTGTCCTGGGAGATGACCAGAAGCTCTTTCACCCCGGCCTCGACCAGCTTTTCCGCCTCACGCAGCACGGCGTGGGCGGGGCGGCTGACCAGTTTGCCGCGCATGTCGGGAATGATGCAGAACTTGCAGGCGTGGTTGCAGCCTTCGGATATCTTCAGATAGCTGTAGTGGCGCGGGGTCAGGCTGACACCGCTGGCGGGCAGAAGGTCGATGAACGGGTCGGGCGTCGGCGGCACGGCGGAGTGGACGGCGTCAAGCACCGCCTCGTACTGGTGCGGGCCGGTCACGGCCAGCACGCGGGGGTGCGCGCCGGTGATGTAGTCGGGCTCGGCGCCAAGGCAGCCGGTGACGATGACGCGGCCATTTTCGCGCAGGGCCTCGCCGATGGCCTCAAGGCTTTCGGCCTTGGCTGAATCGAGGAAGCCGCAGGTGTTCACGATCACCGCATCGGCGCCCTGATAGTCGGGCGAGATCGCGTAGCCCTCGGCCCGAAGGCGGGTCAGGATGCGTTCGCTGTCCACCAGCGCCTTGGGGCAGCCAAGCGAGACCATGCCGATGGTCGGCTGGATGGTTCCATCAGACCGGGCACGCCTTGTGTCGGGGACAAGGGCGCGGGCGAGGTCGGGGCGAAGGAGCGGCGGGTTTTGCGACATGGGGCGCCCTATACAGCGGCGATGCGCTTGTGAAAAGGGAAGAGCCCACATTCATGAAGTCGGGCCAGGGATATTTGGGCAAAGATGAAAGCTCTCGGCCATTTGATGCCGGATAGGGGCGCACGGCTTGGCAAGGGGCCGCCAAGGACCGTAAGCTGCCGGCAAAACCAAGAAAATTCCGGAGGTGAGCATGCGCTGGATGATCCGTGTCGGGCTGGGGCTGGCGGCTCTGGCGCTTGTGGCGCTGGGACTGCTGGCGCTGGTGCCGTCCGAACGGGTGGCGGCGGCGGTGTCGGCGCAGTTCGAAAGCCTGACCGGCCGGAAGATGGCGCTGCAGGGCGAGGTGACGCAGCGGCTTTGGCCAACGCTGGGGGTCACGACCGGGCCGGTCAGCATTGCCAACGCCGACTGGGCAACGAGCGACGCGCCGCTTTTTCAGGCCGAGAGCCTGTCGATTGACGTGAACCTCGGGGCGCTGTTCGGGGGCGAGCTTCGGATCACCGGCCTTTCCGCCGACCGTCCCGCGATCACGCTTGAACGGGCGGCGGACGGGCGCGAGAACTGGGTTTTCGGCGCCGGCGAGGCAGGGGGCGCGGGGTCGGTCCCGGCCCCGGCCACCGCCTTCACGCTGGATCGGGGCACGATCCGCGGTGGCAGCATCCGGTTCAGCGACCGGCAGGCGGGCCGCGAAATCGCGCTGGACGGGGTCGAGGCGGTTCTAGAGGTGCCCGAATTCTCGGGCCCGTTCGCGCTGACCGCAACCGGGGTGTCCGGCGGTCAGCCGGTGGCGCTGGACCTTGCGGGCGAGGTCTTTTCCGCCTTCGCCGCGGGCCGGGTCGTGCCGCTGACGGCCAGTCTTGCCGCCGGTGGATCGCGGGTGGCCTTCGACGGGCGGGGCGGGTTCTCGCCGGTCGTCGCCGAGGGTGCCCTCAGTGCCGATCTGTCGGATCTTCCCGCGCTGGGGGCGTTGATTGGCACGGACCTTGCGCGCCCTGGTCCGGGGCTGGGGCAGGACAAGCTGACCATCGCCGGGCAACTGACGCTGGACGGCAGCGGGGCGGCCTATTTGCGCGGGGCCGAGATCATCGCGGACAGCAACCGGATCACCGGCGATCTGGACATGACACCGGGCGATGCGCGGCCGAAGCTGAAGGCGCAGCTTGCCGCCGGTCCCATCGTGATCGGCACCGGGCCGGAGGGGGACATGGGCGATGGCGAGGCCGGGGGCATGGACGCCGAGGGCTGGCCTGTGGGCAGGATCGACATAGGCGCGCTGGGCGCGCTGGACGCCGAAGTGTCGCTGTCAGCGCCATCGGTTGATCTGGGGGTGCTGACCGTCGGCGAGACGCGGGCGCTGGTCACCATCGAGCGCGCGCGGGCGGTGATCGACCTGCGGCAGGTGGCGGCCTATGGCGGCACGATCACCGGCGATTTCGTGGTGAACGGGCGCGGCGGGCTGTCGGTCGGCGGGCGGCTGGCGCTGGCGGGTCTGGAAACGCAGCCATTGCTGAGCGACCTTGCGGGCTGGGACCGGCTGGTGTCGACCGCCGATCTGGAGCTGGAGTTTCTGGGCATCGGCAATTCGGTCGCCGAGATCATGGCGGGCCTCAGTGGGCAGGGCGCGGTCGAGATGGGTCAGGGCGAATTGCGCGGTCTGGATATCGCCGGCATGTTGCGGACGCTGGATCCGGATTTTGTCGGCGCGGGGCAGAAGACGATCTTCGACGGCATGGCGGGCACTTTCGCGGTCGATGGCGGCGTGCTGACCAACAGCGATCTCAAGCTGGTGGCTCCGTATCTTACGGCCTCGGGGTCGGGCGAGGTGGGCTTGGGCGCCCGCACGCTGGACTACCGGATCCGGCCGACGGCGCTGGCGGCCGAAGACGGCACCGGGGGGGTTATGGTGCCGCTGTTGATCACCGGTCCCTGGGCGGACCCAAGCTTCCGGCTGGACCTGGAAAGCATCGCCCGCGAGAAGATGGAGGCTGAGGCGAAGGCGGTCGAAGACCGGCTGAAGGCTGAGGCCAAGGCGGCCAAAGCGCGGGCCAAGGCCGAGCTGGAGGAGCGTCTCGAAAAGGAGTTGGGCATCGAGATCGCCCCAGAAGAATCGCTTGGAGATGCCGCGCAGCGCGGCCTGGAGGAGGCGTTGGGAAAGGAAGCCCAGAAGGCTCTGGAAGACCTTCTGGGGAACGAGTAGGGGCCGCAGACTGGGGCCTCAGACTGGGGCCGCAGACTGGGGCCGCGACGGTGAAGGCCGGTCGGTCAGTTCAGGGCCGAGAGAAGGTCCGCGTGATCGTCGGTCCAAGGCTTCAGGTCCGTCGCTTTCATCGGCTTCCACGACGGGTCGAGGGCGATGCTGCCAAGGTCTTCCGGCTTTGCTGCAAAGACGACGACCACGGAAGGCGTATCGCCGTCCCGGATTGCGGCTGCATCGGGGGTATGGTTCTTGATGCGGGCTTCCAGTCCGAGGGCGAAGCTTGTCGCCGCCAGCGGCCCGGAGAGGTTGTAAAACCGGTTCGAGATGTGGAACACCAGAAGTCCGCCGGGGGCAAGGCGGTCGCGGTAAAGCGCAAGCGCTTCAACGGTGGCAAGGTGGACGGGAACGGCATCCGAGCTGTACGCGTCGACGACAAGGATGTCGTAGCGCAGATCGGATTGGCCCTGAAGCACGATGCGGGCGTCGCCAAGGTGGATGCTGGCATCCGCGGCGCAGCCCGTCATGAAGGTGAACAGCGCCGGGTCAAGGGCGATGTCGATGACCTTCTGGTCGATCTCATAGAAATGCCAGGTCTGGCCGGGCTGGCCGTAGCAGGCCAGAGATCCGACACCAAGGCCGACAATGCCGATGGTCCGGGCCGAACCCGCCCGTGGCGAGGTCATGATCTCGGCCATCGGGCCGTTGCGGTGGTAGTAGAAGACCGGTTGGGGGCGCTGACCGAAATCGGCAAGCTTCTGTCCCCCGTGGACCGTCGATCCGTTTGAATACTCGCGGAAGTCCCCTTCATCGCGGACGAAATGTGCGCCGAAGAAACTGCGGTCCTGCAAGATCACGTCTTGCTGGGTAACAACGACGGCCAGTCCGGTCAGGGTGACAAAAACCGTGGCTTCGGCAATGCCGCGCAGACGCAGCACCCACAGAAGCACGAGGCAGAGCGCTCCGCCAAGAATGATGCGCGCCTGAACGCCCAGATGCAGGTCCAGTGGCAACAGGTCCAGCACCGGCACCAGGGAAACGGCCATCACGCCAAGCCCGATGAGAATGTCGCGCGGAAGGTTCTTCGGCGGGGTGCTGACAGTCAGCAGCGCCGCCAGGGTGACCGTCAGCGGCAGTTCCAGGTAGCGGTCGAAAATCACCGGTGCCAGGATCGAATTGAAGATGCCGCCAAGGGCGCCCCCGACCGACATGACGATGTAGAATAGCGTAAGGTATCTGGCATCCGGGCGCGCCTCGTACAGTCTGCGATGCGCGATCAGGCTGAGCCCGAAGAAGCCGGCGATCAGGGCACCTGTCGCGGCCCAGCCAAGCGCAAGCGTGAACGAGGCGAAAAGCACCGCCACGCAGGACAGGACAAGCCCATGCCGCAGGACGCCCGAGGTCAGCGGCGTGCGTGCCGAGAAGGTCAGCACGAATGTCAGAAGATACAGCGCAAGCGGAATCACCCATACAAGCGGGATGGCCCCAAGATCGACGCTGATCTTCGAAGTGACGCCCAGCATCAACGATGACGGGATAAAGGCCAGAAACGCCCAGTAGGCGACGGTCTTCACAGAGGGAACAGGCGGAACCGGAAGCCTGCCATCCTGACGCTGCGCGTCGTCAAGCCGCGGCTTGCGTGAGGCCAGGCCTGACGCCAGCAGCAGGCCCGCAAGGCAGACAAAACCGGCCGACCAGCCCAGCGAGATAGCCGAGAGTCCGAACAGGGGTTCGGCGACCAGTGGAAAGGCAAGCAGCGCGATCAGCGACCCCAGGTTGCTGGCGGCATACAGGAAGTAGGGGTCATCGGCCGAGGGCCCGCCGCTGCGCGCGTACCAGGATTGCAAAAGCGGCGCGGTGGCCGAAAGCACGGCGAACGGCAGTCCGACGCCGACCGCGAAGATCCAGAGCGTCTGCGTCACCATCGCTGTCGCGGGATCGAACAGGATGCCGGCCGGCAGCGAAAGTGGCAGGAACAGCATGGCCAGGACGCACAGCGCAAGGTGAACGGCCAGTTGCAGCGACGGCGCAAGATAGCGCGAAAGCAGATGCGCATAGACGTAGCCGCCGATCAGCACGGTCTGGAAGAAAAGCATCGCCGTGGTCCAGACGGCCGGGGCCCCGCCGATCTGCGGCAGAACCAGCCGGGCGAACAGCGGCTGGACGAAGAACAGCAGCAACGCGCTGATGAATATCGTTGCGGTGAAAAGCACCGGCAACCAGGGTTTCCCGAGCGTGTTGTCGGTTGCATCTGAAAAATTGGCCAAGGGGCGTCTCCGGATAAGCAGTGTTTCCGGCAACAATCCACAGAATATTGGCAAAATTCAGCCAGAAAAATGGACAGCCACGCAATGTCGGCACTGGCAACCCGGCCGGTCATACCCGTGATCCGGGCCATGCCAGTCAAGGCCAGCACCGGCGTCTTAGCGGCGGCGGTCGCGCCTTGCGCTCATCGGCTGGAAGGCGACGCCCACATGCGCTTCGCAATAGGGTTTTCCCGGCAGGGAGGGCAGGCCGCAGAACCAGAAATCATCGGTCGCGGGATCGCCGATCGGCCATTTGCAGGTGCGTTCGGTCAGTTCCATCAACGTCAGTTTGCGCGCGCGCTTTTCCACTTCGCGGACCGAGGCCAGCGCCTCCGGGCTGATCTCGTTCAGGCTGGGCTGCGGGGGCAGGGGCTGGCCGGCGGGGATGATCACCTTGCGCACCGGCAGTTGCGTGACGTTCGAAGACGGAGCCGCAGCAGGGGTAGCCGGGCGCGCAGGCTCGGGCCGTGGGGGAGCTGCCGCAGCAGGGCGCGCAGCCGCGGGTTCGGGCCGTGCGGCGACCTGCGCTGCAGACGGAGCCGGAGCCTCGTCCTCCTCGTCCTTGCCGCCTGCGCGGTTCGACAGGCCCAGCCGGTGCACCTTGCCGATCACCGCATTGCGGGTGACGCCGCCAAGTTCCTTGGCGATCTGGCTGGCCGACTGGCCCTCGCCCCACATGCGCTTCAGCGTTTCGACCCTCTCGTCGGTCCAGGACATGATGATCTCCGCTTTATTCGGGGCCCCTGCGGGCATTCTAGCCGCGACGGCACGGGATACAAGCAGCCGGAGAGAAGATCAAGCACGACCCGGCCGACCCTTCCTTCCGGGCGTGGGGCAGGCAGGGGGCTGACGGGCAAGCGGGGGCGCAAGTCGCCCGGCGGGGGTTGATGCCTAGTCCGGCAGCCGCAGCGCCCGCGCCTCGGCCAATTTCACGATCGGAAAGGCCGCGCGCCGCCGTTGCAGTTCCAGCCCCGGGAACAGCAGGTCAAGCTCGCGCCGCTGTGCCGCGTCAAGCGAGTGCAGTCCGGTTTCGCCGGGATGAAAGCTTTCCGACAGCGCGCCCTCGGCGATCAGGATCTCGTGCCGGTCAAAAAGCAGGTGGACGTATGTGACCCCATCCGGCGGCAGGACTTGCCGGATCGTCGTGCCGTTGACCATCGCTTTCGCCGGGATCAGCACCTCGTCCTCGCCGAAATAGACCTGCGCCCGCCAGTCGTTCAGCAGGATCCGGTGCTGCGGCGACACCAGAAGGGGCCGGCTGTTGCCGATCGCGCCGGTTGCGAATTCCACCGGCTGCAATTCGGGGAAGCGCCGCATCTCGTCCGCCGGGACCCTGCGGCTTGCGGTCCAGCGCAACGGCTGCGAGCCGTTGCCAAGCGTGGTGACAAGATCACCGGGGCACAGGTCCTCGATCAGGCGCGCGCCGTCCGGCGTGTCGACCAGGGTGTCGAAGGTGAAACAGAAGATCGCGTCCCAGGCCAGCGCGTTCTGTCCGGCGAGATCGGGCGTGATCCGGCCGGACACGCCATACTGGCGCAGCGTTGCCGGCGTCTGCTGATCCGAGGCCCGAAGGATCGTGTAGGTCACGCCCGGCTCCAGCGGTTCGGCGCCGACAAGGCCTACGCTGCTGCCGCCGACGCTGAGAACGTAGAACGTGACCTGACCCGGAGGGATCCCGTCCGTGGCCACCGTGATCCGGTATTCCAGATCGACCACCTGCCCGGGCGTGCCGAAACCGCTGGAGCCCGCGATCCGCGCACGCTGGCCCGTCTCGGTCACCGATCCGTCGGTGGCCAGCGCGTCGTCATCCTCGACCACGACCGAGGTCAGCGCCGGTTCGCCGCCGGCCAGCGAGAAGCTTTCGCCCGGAGTGCCGATGCCTTGCGTGGTGTTCGTGGTCAACTGGACGCCGGCCTGACCCGCGACATTGCTGACGGTCAGATCGCTGAACCGGTAAATGCCAAGACTGTAGGTCGCCATGTCCTCTCGCTTGCACGCACCCCAACGCGATCAGCCCGCCCTACATGTAGCGTCAGGATCGGCCCAACCGCAACCGCCAGACTTCGGGCTGTGCCGTCAAAGGGATCTGTTCTGCGCTCAGCTCCGGTCCGCGACGGGGGCCGCAGGCTGCGACCCTTGCTGCGGCAAAGGCTCTTGCGTCGGCGATCCTGCCGGTGCAAGGTTTGACGATGCACGCCACGCCGCTCCTCGCGACTGCCCTGATCCGACGCCGATAAGGCGCTTCGGGCCCGTTCGGCCTGCATTCCCCCGCATTATTGACAGACGGCCCCGCCTTTGGCACCCATGGGCCTTCATCCAAGGACACATTCCATGATCGCATCCGTCCTTCCGACCTATTCCCGCGCGCCCCTGGCTTTTGTTCGCGGCCGGGGCAGCTGGCTTGACGCCGAGGACGGCCGCCGGTTCCTTGACCTTGGCGGCGGCATCGCGGTGAACGCGCTTGGCCACGCCCACCCCGCGCTGGTCGCGGCGCTGACCGAACAGGCGGGAAAGCTCTGGCACGTCTCGAACGTCTACCGGATCCCCGAACAGGAACGGCTGGCCGATCTTCTGGTCGACCAGACCTTCGCCGACACGGTGTTCTTCACCAATTCCGGGACCGAAACCGCGGAACTCGCGATCAAGATGGCACGGAAGTTCCATCATGTGAACGGCCAGCCTGACCGGATCGAGATCATCGCCTTCGAGGGCGCTTTCCACGGCCGGTCAACCGGGGCCATCGCGGCGGCGGGGTCGGAAAAGATGGTCAAGGGCTTTGGCCCGCTGATGCCCGGCTTCCGCCAGCTGAAGTGGCCCGGCACTGGCGGGACCAATGACGGCGACCACGACGGCGAGCACGACGCGATCCGCGCGGCGATCACCGACCGGACCTGCGCCGTGATGATCGAGCCGATCCAGGGCGAAGGCGGCATCCGCGTGGTGCCCGACCAATGCCTCAAGGGCCTGCGCGACCTGTGCGACACGACCGGCACGCTGCTCATCTTCGACGAGGTGCAATGCGGCATGGGCCGCACCGGCCGCCTTTTTGCCCATGAATGGGCCGGGGTCACTCCGGACATCATGATGGTGGCCAAGGGCATCGGCGGCGGCTTCCCGCTTGGCGCGGTGCTGGCCACCGAACGCGCGGCCACCGGCATGACCGCAGGCACCCACGGCTCCACCTACGGCGGCAACCCTTTGGGCTGCGCGGTCGGAGCGAAAGTGACCGAGATCGTGTCGGATCCGGTCTTCCTGGCCGAGGTCGCCCGCAAGGGCGCCCGCTTCCGGCAGGGCCTCGAAAGCCTTGTCGCCCGCCACCCGCTGGTGTTTCAGGCCGTCCGGGGCGAAGGCCTGATGCTGGGTCTGAAATGCCGGCTCGCCCCGGCCGAAGTGGTCAAGGCGGGCTACGCGGCAGGTGTCCTGACCGTCGCCGCCGCCGACAACGTGCTGCGCCTCCTGCCCGCGCTCAACATCCCCGACGAAGACATCGCCGAGGCCCTCGTCCGCCTTGACGAGGCCGCAGCCAGCCTTGCCGAGCCCGCCTGATTTCATCTTTGCCCAAATATCTCGCGGAGGTCCGGGGGCGGCGCAAGCCCCCGGTTCGACCGCTGACAAAAGCGGAACGCCATGAACCACTTCCTTGACATCCACAAGACCACCCCCGCCGACCTTCGGGCCATGATCGACACCGCCCAGGCGATGAAGACCGCCCGAAACGGCCGCCCCAAGGGCTCGCCCGATGACGCGACCCCGCTCAATGGACGCATGGTCGCGCTGATCTTCGAGAAGCCCTCGACCCGCACCCGCGTCAGCTTTGACGTCGGCGTGCGCCAGATGGGCGGCGAGACGCTGGTCCTTTCGGGCAAGGAGATGCAGCTTGGCCATGGCGAGACCATCGCCGACACCGCACGCGTGCTGTCACGCTATGTCGATCTGATCATGATCCGCACCTTCGAAGAGGCGACACTTCTCGAAATGGCCGAACACGCCACGGTTCCGGTCATCAACGGGCTGACCAACCGCAGCCATCCCTGCCAGATCATGGCCGACGTGATGACCTACGAGGAACACCGCGGCCCGATCGCGGGCAAGAAGGTCGTCTGGTGCGGCGACGGCAACAACGTCGCGGCCTCGTTCCTGCACGCCGCCGGGCAGTTCGGCTTCGACTTCACCTTCACCGGGCCGGAAACCCTGGACCCCGAAGACCACCACATCCGCTTTGCCCGCGAAAAGGGCGCGAAGGTCACCATCCAGCGCGACCCCTTCACCGCCGTCGAAGGCGCCGATCTTGTGGTCACCGACACCTGGGTCTCGATGCACGACCCCGAGTCGGCCAAGGAACGCCGCCACAACCAGCTGCGCCCCTATCAGGTGAACGAAGCCCTGATGTCGCGCGCGAAACCCGACGCCCTGTTCATGCACTGCCTGCCCGCGCACCGAAACGACGAGGCAACCAGCGCGGTGATGGACGGCCCGCATTCGGTGATCTTCGACGAGGCCGAGAACCGCCTGCACGCGCAAAAGGCGGTGATGCGATGGTGTCTGGGGGTCTAAAAATTTTCGGCGAAAATTTTTAGACCCCCGCGGCGGGGTCGGGTGCCTGAGAGATGACGAATTTACACCCTGACGACCCGATCACGGTCTAAACTGTGCGAGAGTAAGGACCGAAAATTCCAAACACAGGAGCTGTGTCATGCTGCCATTCTCTTTCCCGGCAACCAACGCCTCATCCCCTTTTGCAGCCATGAAGTCCAGTCATCCCTGCCTTCGGGTGCCTGACCGCCAACAGGCTTTGGACTGGTATGTCAGAGTGTTCGATTTTCGGGTCGTCAAGGAATGGCCAGGGCCAGATGGTCTTGAGCTTGCCTATCTGGCAGCACCTGGCGACAACGGATCCCTGATCGAAATAATCGGCGGCAACGCGACGGACGACGGAGCCCCCTTGCCAGCCGATTTCTGGGAGACCCTTGGACCTTGCCGCTATCACCATTTTGCCTTCTCGGTTCCAAGTCACGAGCGCGCCCTCGCAGCGCTGCGGGAACGGGGGGCAAACATCTGCCAGACGCCGTTCAAGGTCCCGGAACTGGGCTACAGCGTGGCTTTCGTCGCTGACCCATGGGGCAATCTGATCGAATTGGTGGAACTGCCGGAGTAGCGTCGGACACCGGGATCGACTGCGTTGGTGCAACAGGTCCTTCAACCGAAGTCCGATCCGGCGTTCCGTTACCCCACCCGACGCTTCGGCACGACCCTCAGGCGAGGGTTCAGCGACGGGTCAACGTCAGCATTCGCTCGACCGCCGCGTCCATGTCGGGCATCGCTGCAATCTCTTTGCTGATCCGGCGCGCAGTCTGGCGGATGGTCTTGTCCTCCAGCACCCGGGCAATGGCATCCCGCAGAACCTGGGCGGTCCGGTCGGTCACAGCAATGCCCGCGCCCGCCCGCGCAACGGACGCGGCATTGTGCGGCTGATCGGCGAACAGCGGCACAACCACCTGCGGCAGGCCAGATGCCAGCGCGCCAAGCAGGGTTCCTGATCCGCCGTGGCAGATCACGGCATCGGCCAGGGGCAGGACCTCGGCTTGCGGCACG
>JANOER010000033.1:0-3024 GCA_031441285.1 Rhodobacterales bacterium | reverse complement strand
CGGGATCGGTCTCGGCCAGCCGGTGCCCGGCCTGCGTCACCACGGCCTCGACCGCGCCCTTGATCACCGGCAGGCTTGCGTCGGTGCGCGAGGTGGTGCCGCAACCTCGGCCCAAACCGCTGTTCGAGGCGAATTAGACCGGGCGCTTGCGCGCGAAGGCCTTGTGTCTCGCCTTTCTGCGCAAGGGCGCACGACCGGCTTGGGCAACCGGGGGAATTTTGCCCCCGGACCCCCTGAGAATATTTGGGCAAAGATGAATAGGCAGGCGGCTTTTCCTTCTGCGGTCAGCATGCTGGCGCCCGCTGCTGAAGGATTTCGGGAGGCATCGCAGGGAGGCAAAGGCGGCTGAGGCGTTGTTCACGCGGGGCGACGGGGCCTATTTCTTTGCCCGCTGGGAGCGGCCGATCGTGCCGGTGGTCTTTGGTGTCGCGGACGCAAGCCTGCCGGTGATCAAGGGCGCGGTCGAGGCCGTGGTGGCGCTGGCCGGGCACCGGATGGCCGAGACCGATCCCGAGCTGGGCGCCAACCTGATGCTGGTCTTCACCCGGGAGCGGGACGAGCTTCTGGCGGTGCCGGACCTGGGCCGTCTGGTACCGGAGCTGCCCGGTCTGGTCGCGCGGCTGGTGGCGGCGGGGGCGAACCAGTACCGGATCTTCCGGTTCGAGCCTTCGGGGGTGATCCGGGCGGGCTAGGATCCGGTGCTGCCGGCCGTGGCGCGGGACCCGGCGCAAGCGTTGCGGCTGGCGGCGCGGCTTGCCAGCGCGGGCCTTGGTTCCTAGGCTGACGCAGAGAATAGAAGGATCGCCGCGTGACGCATCAGTTTCGCACCCGGGTCTACTATGAGGACACCGACCTTGCCGGGATTGTCTACTATGCCAACTATCTGAAATTCATCGAGCGGGCGCGGACCGAGTGGGTGACCTCGCTTGGCATCGACCAGATGGCTCTGCGGGCGGCGCATGGCATCGTCTTTGCCGTCCGCAGGATCGAGGCAGATTACCTGCGGCCCGCGCGGTTCGGGGATGATCTGACCGTAGAAACCGCGCCGCAGTCGATCGGCGGGGCGCGGCTGGTGCTGGAGCAGACGGTGTTGTGCAAGGGCGAGCGGTTGTTCGCCTCGGTCGTGACGCTGGTCTGCCTGACCGAGGACGGGCACGCTGCACGTCTGCCGGCCGAGATGCGGGCGCGGCTGGCGGGGACGTTGCATTAGGCCTTCCGGCGGGGCCCTGCGGCCCTTGCCGCGCCGCTCCGGGTGCTGCTGACAGTCCGCCCGCAGGACAGGGATGACATCTGCCGTCACCTTGCGGCGAAACCTTGCCGGGCACAGAGTTGTGTTGGCATTCCGGCTGTAACCTTGGTAGATTGAGCGCTAACGGAGCCGATCAACGGCCCGACAAACAAGAGCAGGCGTATGGAAACGGACACCCTTGCGATGGCGCAGGAGATTGATTTCTCCATGCTCGCCCTTTTTGCACGTGCAACGCTGACGGTGAAGATCGTCATGCTGATGCTGTTGATCATGTCGTTCTGGAGCTGGGCGATCATCATCCAGAAGCACATCATGTTCCGGAAGGCGCGCGGCGAGGCGTCGATCTTTGACCGGGCCTTCTGGTCGGGCGAACCCCTGGACGAGCTGTTCGAAAAGATCGGCGGGGATCCGCAGGGGCAATCCGAGAAGATCTTTGCCGCCGGCATGCTGGAGTGGCGGCGCAGCCACAAGCAGGACGGCGGTCTGATCGCGGGTGCGCAGGCGCGGATCGACCGGGCGATGGACGTGGCGATCGCGCGGGAAAGCGAGCGGCTGAACAACGGGCTGAGTTTCCTTGCGACCACCGGGTCCACGGCGCCGTTCATCGGGCTGTTCGGCACGGTCTGGGGGATCAAGCACAGCTTCGAGCAGATCGCGATCAGCCAGAACACCAACCTTGCCGTCGTGGCCCCCGGCATCGCCGAAGCGCTACTGGCCACCGGCGTCGGCCTGATCGCGGCGATCCCGGCGGTGGTGTTCTACAACAAGCTCAACTCGGACTCTGAGCGGATCCTGGGCGGCTATGAAGGCTTTGCCGATGAATTCGCGACGATCCTGTCGCGCCAGCTGGACGCCTGAGCCATGGGCGGCGGGGTGGTCAAGTCGGCAGGCGGCGGCGGTCGGCGGCGGCGTCACAAGGGCCGGGCGGCGGCGATGAGCGAGATCAACATCACGCCGATGGTGGACGTGATGCTGGTCCTGCTGATCATCTTCATGGTGGCGGCCCCGATGCTGACGGTGGGCGTGCCGGTGGAACTGCCGAAGACCGCGGCGGCGGCCTTGCCGACCGAACAGGAAGAACCGCTGACGATCACCATCACCGCAGAGGGCAGGATCGCGATCCAGACCACGGAAGTGTCGGACGGCGAGATGATCCCGAAACTGACCGCGATCGCGGCCGAGCGCACCTCGAACAAGGTGTTCCTGCGCGCGGACGGGTCGGTGCCTTACGCGCGGGTCGCGCAGGTGATGGGCGCACTGAACGCCGGCGGCTTCAACGAGATCGGCCTCGTCACCGATGCCGAGGGGCCAAGCTTTGGCGCAGGTGATGCGTCCAACGCTGAGACTGACGCAGGTTCGGGCGGCTGAGGCGGATGAACAAAGGCACGATCTTTTCCGGGATCGGGCACGCGGGGTTGATCCTGTGGGTCCTGGTCGGGGACTGGCTGTTTCCGGCCAGGCCCACGGAAGAGGTCATCGTCACGACGACGACAATCATGACCAATGCCGAATTCGCCGAATTGCAGGCGGCCGCGACGCCCACCCCCGCCGAGGAAGCGGCCCCGGTGCGGCCGCAGGCGCGGCCTGAGGAGGTGGTTGAGCCAGTGCCTGAACCGGCGCCGGAGCCGGAGCCAGAGCCTGAACCGGTGCCAGAGCCCGAACCCGTGCCAGAGCCTGAACCCGTGCCAGAGCCTGAACCGGTGCCTGAACCGGAACCGGTGCCTGAACCGGAACCGGTTGCACCTCCAGCCGAGGAGGAGCAGGCCTTGCCCTCG
>JANOER010000032.1:0-8411 GCA_031441285.1 Rhodobacterales bacterium | reverse complement strand
CCTGTTCGTGACCGACAAGGCGCTCGCCAGCCTGCCGATCACCGCCGCGGCGCTGGACGTGCTGCACGCTGCGGGCCTTGGCCGGGCGGTGTTCTCCGACGTCGACCCGAACCCGAACGAGGCGAACATGACCGCCGGGATCGCGGTCTATCTGGCTGGCGGCCACGACGGGGTGATCTGCTTCGGCGGCGGCTCGGCGCTGGACCTTGGCAAGATGATCGCCCTCATGGCGCATCAGCGGAAGGACCTGTCGGTCTGGGACCTGGAGGACGTGGATGACTGGTACACCCGCGCCGACGGCTTGAAGGTCGCGCCGATCCTCGCCGTGCCCACCACCGCCGGAACCGGGTCCGAGGTTGGGCGCGCGGGCGTGCTGACCAATTCGGCCACGCACATGAAGAAGATCATCTTCCACCCCGCGCTGATGCCGCGCGTCACGATCTGCGACCCGGCTCTGACCGTGGGCATGCCGCGGTTCATCACCGCAGGCACCGGCATGGATGCGCTGGCGCATTGCCTTGAGGCCTACTGCTCGCCCTTCTATCACCCGATGTCGCAGGGGATCGCGCTGGAAGGCATGCGGCTGGTGCTGGAAAACCTGCCGCGGGTCTATGGCGCACCCGGTGACCTTGACGCCCGCGCCCACATGATGAGCGCTGCTGCCATGGGGGCCGTGGCCTTCCAGAAGGGCCTTGGCGCGATCCATTCCCTCAGCCACCCGGTGGGAGCGATCTACGGCACGCATCACGGCACGACCAACGCGGTGGTGATGCCCATGGTTCTGGACTTCAACCGTCCCGCCATCGAGACCCGGATCGAGGCGTCGGCGGCCTATCTGGGCATCAAGGGCGGCTTCGACGGCTTCCGGGCGCGCATCATGGACCTGCGCGCGGCGCTGGACATTCCGGCAAACCTCTCCGCCATGGGCGTCAAGCCGGGCGATCTGGACCGGATGACCGACATGGCACTGGAAGACCCGTCCTGCGGCGGCAACCCGATCGTCATGACCCGCGAAAACACCCGCGCGCTGTATCAGACCTGCATGTAGGGTGGGTGCCAACCCACCTTCCGGCCCAGTAGACTTGGGCGAACGGTGGGTTTCACCCACCCTACGCGGGCTGTAAAGGTCGGTGGCATGACGCGCGAACGGACGGACATTGCCATCATCGGCGCCGGCGTGATCGGCCTGACCATCGCGCTGGACCTGATCGACGCGGGCCACGACGTGGTGCTGGTCGATCCGGGCGCCCCCGGCATGGGGGCAAGCTACGGCAACGCCGGGACCATCGCGACCTATGCGGTCAGCCCGGTCGGAACCCCTGCCGTCCTGCGGTCCCTGCCGTCGCTGCTGTTCAGCCGCAGCTCGCCGCTGGCGATCCGGCACCGGGCGTTGCCCAGCCTGACACCCTGGCTTCTGCGGTTCCTGCGCCAGTCTCTCCCCGGGGCTGCGGACCGGAACGCGCGGGTGCTTGCAGCACTTCTGGCCGACGCGGGCGACCTCTGGGACCACCTTGCGCTGCGCGTTTCGGGCGCGGGCATCCTGCAACGCCGGGGCTGCCTCTATCTTTACGAGACCCCGCAGGCCTTTGCCGAAGCCGAGGCCGAGATGGCCCCCCGCCGGGCTTTGGGTGTCGGGGTTGACCTTGTCGGCCCGGACGGGCTGGCCGCACTGGAACCCGCGATCGCTCCCGGTATGGGCGGTGCCGCGCATTTTCCCGACGCAACCTTTCTGGACGATCCGGGCCGGATGATGGGGCTGATCGCCGCCGCCGTGCTGGTGAAAGGGCGCCATATCCGCGCAAGGGCCGACACCCTGACGCGCGGACCGGACGGCGTGATGATCGAGGGGCCGGGCCTGCATCTGCACGCCCGTCGCGTGGTCATCGCCGCCGGGGCGCAGTCGCGCGGGCTGGCGCGGCAGGCGGGCGACCGGGTGCCGCTGGACACCGAACGCGGCTATCATGTCGAGTGGGACATGGCCGAACCGCTGCTGTCACGCCCGGTCAGCCCGGTTGCGCGGGGGGTCTACCTCTGCCCGATGGCGGGCCGGCTGCGGGTGGCCGGAACGGTGGAGCTGGGCGGTCTGACCCTGCCGCCCTCGCCGCACCGGGTGGCCAGGCTGGTTGACGCCGCACGGGCCTTCTTTCCGGACCTGAAGGAACCTGACCGCACTTGGATGGGCTTCCGCCCCAGCCTGCCCGACAGCCTGCCGGTCATTGGCGCGTCAAGTGGCGGGACGGATGTGGTGTACGCCTTCGGCCACGGTCATCTTGGGGTGACGCTGGCGCCGGTCACGGCCCGGATCGTTGCGGCGCTGCTGGCGGGGCGCAGCGTGGATCCGGTTGCCGCGCAGCTTGGTCCGGACCGGTTCTGAAGCCGGCCCGGCAAAACTGGACTCCGGTCTTGTCTGTGACGGGCGACCAACACGGACGCGTCCCCGAACCAAGCTGCCCGGCCAAACCTTGTCTGGCCGGGCATGGAAGGGTATCGCGTCCCCCTGACCGATCCCCGGATCAGCCTACAGGAGTTACCGGAGGCGGCGTCGGAACCGGATCATCGTCGCCACCGCAAAGCGCGATGCAAAGGGCGATGCCCACCAGGAGCAGCGGCAGGATGGCACCGGAAGCGGGCTTTTCAGCCATGACTTCAGGCTCTTCCACGATGACAACCGGGCCGCCGGCATAAGAGGTCGACGCCGCAATCGCCAGCGAGGCCGCAAGGACAGGTGCAAGGAATTTGTTCATGGTGATCTCCAGACAGCTTGGTGACAGATCTTTCGGGACTGTCTTGCTGTCATGGCTAGCCGGTTTCCGCCTGGCACTCAAACGGAATATATGACCGCGCCCAAGGATGCGCCGCACCTGTTGCCGGTTGGCAAGGCTCGGGCCACGAACCAGCGCTGGCGACGTGGCGTCCGGACGATTTCAGCGGGCGTGGCGCACTAGGTGCGTCCGATCCGGCCCCCGGACCAGAACGGTCCCTAGAACAAGGCAAATGCGGGGACCGGCACGGTCAGCCCCGGCAAGAAAGCCCGTCCGAAATGGCCCGGGAACGAAAGCTGCCCGGACAGATCATGTCTGTCCGGGCATCGAAGGGTGAAGTGCCCCCTTGGCCGATCTCCGGATCAGCCTCCAGTATTTGGCGGAGGCGGAACCGGATCATCATCGTCGCCACCGCAAAGCGCGATGCAAAGGGCGATGCCCACCAGGAGCAGCGGCAGGATGGCACCGGAAGCGGGCTTTTCAGCGACGACTTCAGGCTCTTCCACGATGACAACCGGGCCACCGGCATAGGCGGTGGCTGCCGATATTGCCAGCGAAGCGGCAAGGACAGGTGCAAGGAATTTGTTCATGGTGATCTCCGGACAGCTTGGTGACAGATCTTTCGGGGCTGTCTTGCCCAACACGCTATTCGGACTTTCTGTTGCACTCAAACGGATTCGTTAACCCTGCGTCCCGCAGCGCAGCACCTGTTGCGGTTGGGCAAGTGAACGGTCCAAACCGCCGCTGTCAATGCCGGGACCGAAATATGCCATCCACATTGGCGAACCAGACACCCCTGATCGGCCCTACTGCCCGAAATCAGCATCTGAAAAGAAAATGCCGAGACTGAATGTATCAGTCCCGGCATGAAGGCCAGCGCGCTGCCCGCTAGGCGGTCAGCATGTTTGGCAAATCAGGGACCAACCGAACCCGGCAGGGTGACTGCGGTTGGCGGCACCTCATCATCATCGCCACCGCACAGCGCCACGCACAGTGCAATGCCGATCAGGATCAGCGGCAGGATGGCACCCGAAGCGGGCTTTTCAGCCATGACTTCCGGCTCTTCCACGACGACAACAGGGCCGCCGGCATAGGCGGTCGAAGCCGAGATCGCCAACGAAGCGGCGAGGACAGGCGCTAGGAATTTGTTCATTTCGATCTCCAAATTACACGGACAGCGGCATGTGCCGGATTGTCACCAAGGCAAAGCTAGTCGGCGGCGGGCCTATGCTCAAATGGATTCTTTGCCGTCTCGGAAGGTCGTTGTGGACCTGTTGCAATTCCGCACAACCGAAGCCCGGCGACAAACCCGCCAGAAACGCCGCTGGCCCGGGCCTGGCCGCCCGCAATCGGGCCGCTGCGGTGGCTGGCCTGGCAAACGCGCCAGTCTGCGGCCAATCCGGGCAGAAAAAAGCCGGGACAGACAGTGTCGGTCCCGGCTTGTGTGGGTCAAGCGCAGCGGCCAGACGTAAGGCGCTGCACCTTGAACCGGTTCGCGGTCAGATCAGTCGTCGCAGAGCGCAACGCACAGCGCGACGGCGATCAGGATCAGCGGCAGGACGCCACCGGAGCCGGCTTTGCTTTCTTCGACAACCGGCATCGGCTCTTCGACGACGACGACCGGGCCGCCAGCCATGGCGGACGACGTGAACAGGCTAACGGCGAGGACCGAAGCTACGAGCTTTTTCATGATTTCTCCATATGGATACGTTCCCGCCGACACTGGCAGGGGACCGGCCTCCCTTAGCCAGACCGACAGACTGCATCAACCGCGAACGCCCGTTGTCGGCGCTTGCAGTTGCGAAACGTTGCAGGATTGGCACAATTTGACCAGATCCTGGCCGATTACGCCATGCCTGGCACAACCTGATCGGGTGGCCGGTGCCCGTCGGCGAAGGTCTTGATGTTGATGATCACCTTTTCGCCCATCTCAATTCTGCCCTCGATCGTGGCCGACCCCATGTGGGGCAGAAGGACGACATTCGGCAGATCGCGCAGCCTGGGGTTCAGGTCGGTGCCGTGTTCGTAGACGTCCAGTCCCGCGCCCGCCAGCTCGCCGGCCCGCAGCGCGCGGGTCAGGGCGTTCTCGTCCACCACCTCGCCGCGTGAGGTGTTCACCACCACGGCCGAGGGCTTCATCAGCTTCAGCCGCCGCGCGTTCAAGAGGTGGAACGTCGCCGGCGTGTGCGGGCAGTTGATCGACAGGATGTCCATCCGCGCCAGCATCTGGTCCAGGCTTTCCCACCAGGTAGCCTCAAGCGGGCCCTCGATCTCGGGGCGCAGGCGCTTGCGGTTGTGGTAGTGGACCTGCAGCCCGAAAGCCTGCGCGCGGCGGGCCACGGCCTGGCCGATCCGGCCCATGCCAAGGATGCCCAGCCGCCGCCCGCCCAGCCGCCCGCCAAGGTTGGCCATCGGCGACCAGCCGGTCCAGCCGCCCGACTGCATCAGTTGCAGCCCCTGCGGAATGCGCCGGGTGACCGAGAGAATCAGGGCCATCACCATGTCGGCGGTGTCATCGGTCACCACTCCGGGGGTGTTCGACACCAGAATCCCCCGCTGCCGTGCCGTCGCAAGATCGATGTGGTCGAAGCCCGAGCCATAGCTTGCGATCAGTTTCAGCCGGTCGCCGGCCTGGGCCAGCAGCCCGGCGTCGATCGTGTCGGTGATCGTCGGCACCAGCACGTCCGCCCGGCGCATCGCCGCTGCAAGCTCGTCTCGCGTCATCGCCACGTCCGGATCGCGCAGCTCGACGTCGAAAAGTTCCTTCATCCGGGTCTCGACAGCTTCGGGCAGCCGTCGCGTCACCACCACAGTCAAGCGCGCCACTGGCATGAATGGTCCCTCCGGCACTTCCAAATCCGTCGTCCTTGCGGCAAGGTAAGCGAAGCTGAGCGATCCACAAGCCCCGGAAGCGGGCAACGGTCAGCATCGGGCATTCGGGCAGGCAGGACGGGCAGCGATGGGTCAGTGTAACAAGGGTCTTGCGGTGGTGCTTGCAGCGGCACTGGCGATTGCGATCGCTCCAGCCGCCGCGCAAGAGGCAAAGCCCGTGACCCAAGCACCCGCTGACGCCCCGGCCGAGCCGACGGCAGAGACGGCTGCCGAACCCGCCGCCGGAAAGGTCAGCGAAACGACCTGCAAACCCGATGTGGGCTGCGTCACGAACCTGCCCCTGCCGCGCTACGTGTCGTTGAAAGGCAGCGAGGGCAACGCCCGGCGCGGGCCGGGGCTGACGCACCGGATCGACTGGGTGTTCACCCGGTCGGGCATGCCCCTGCGCATCACCGCCGAGTTCGAGAACTGGCGCCGGGTCGAGGATCACGAAGGCGCGGGCGGCTGGGTGCATTATTCGCTCTTGTCCGGCGTCCGCTCGGTTCTGGTGACGCTGGACATGGCCGAGTTTCGCGACGCTCCCTCGGACGATGCAGCCGTCGTGGCCCAGGCCGAAATGGGCGTGCTTGGCCGGGTGGTCGCGTGCCAGGCCGACTGGTGCCGCATCGCCCTTGACGGGCAGCGCGGCTGGGTGCGCAAGGCGGCGATCTGGGGCGTGAAATCCGATGAAACCATCGACTAGGGCCACCGGACGGACGCGCGCGCGCGGGGGCCACAATCGGGGCGACCGTGGCCGCCTGCGGCTGACCTTTTCGGCCGGGCTGGCCTCGGTTCTGGTTGCGGGCGTGCTGGTGGCGCTCAAGTTTTGGGCGCTGGCCGAAACCGGGGCGCTGTCGATTGCCGCCTCGCTGGCCGACAGCGCGATCGACCTGATGATGTCGCTGGGCGCAGCCGCAGCTATCGTCTATGCCGCCCTTCCCGCGGACGAGGATCACGCCTTCGGCCATACCTCGGCCGAGGATCTGGCGGCTTTGGCCCAGGCAACCTTCATCGTGGCAGCGGCCGGAGTGATCGGCTGGGGGGCGGTCGCACGACTGATGGCGCCCGAACCGCCGCAGCTTGCCTCGGAAGGCCGGGGCATGATCGTCATGGCGGTGTCGATCCTTCTGACGCTGGGGCTGGTCTGGTGGCAGGGCCGGGTGGCGCGGGCCACCGGCAACCGGGTCGTCGCCGCCGACCGGCTGCATTATCTGGGCGATCTCTTGCCCTCGATCGGCGCGCTTCTGGCGCTGTGGGCCTCGGGGCGGTTCGGGATCGGATCGGTCGATGCGGTCGTGGCGCTTGCCGCGTCCGGAGTGATGATCCTGGGCGCGATCCGGATCGGCAAGGCGGCCTGGGACGCGCTGATGGACCGCGCCGCCGACCCCGCGATCCAGACCGGGATCAGCGCCATCGCCCGCGACTGGCCAGGGGTGCGCGGCTTTCACGATCTCAAGACCCGCACCGCCGGCAGCCGCATCTTCGTCAACCTGCATATCGAGCTGGACGGCGACCAGCCCCTGCGCGACGCCCACGAGATCGGCGCCAGCCTGCGCCGGGCGATCATCGCCGCCTATCCGCATGCCGATGTCATCATCCACAAGGATGTCTGGGGCCGGTAGGTCAAAATTCTCGGCACCGGCTTGACTTTCCGGCGCCGAACGGGAAATTGTGCATCCGTATAATAAAGAGGCCCCGATGGACAACTCCCGCCGCAGCTACCGGCGCGAAAGCCAGGAGACGCGACGCGCCGACCTGATCAGCGCGACGCAGACGCTGGTTGCCGAAGGCGGACCCGAGGCCGCGACGGTGCGTGCCATCGCCGCGCGGGCCGGGGTCACCGCCGGGCTGATCCGGCACTACTTCCAGTCCAAGGACGAACTGACCCGCGCCGCCTACCGGTCGCTGATGGACGGGATGACCGCCAAGGGCGCCGATGCGCTGGAAAGCGTCGGCGCCTCGCCCGAGGAACGGCTGGCGGCGTTCGTCTCGGCCTCGCTGCGCCCGCCGGTGCTGGACGCGGGTGCCGTGGTTCTCTGGGCCGGCTACATGCACAAGGTGCGCAACGACGCCGAGCTTCTGGCGGTGCACGAAGCGGCCTACACCGCCTATCGCGACATCCTGCAACGCCTGATCGCCGCCCTGAAACGTGACGTGCCCGACGCGCAGCTGCGGGGCGAGGCCATCGCCTGCAATGCCGTCATCGACGGGCTGTGGGTCGAAGGCTCGATCCTGCCCGACGCCTTCGAGCCGGGCGAGATCCCCACGCTTGGCCTGCGCTCGGTCGGGGCCATTCTTGGCATCGACCTGCTGGCCCACACCTCGATGTTGACCGATCCGCGAAAGACACTGGCATGAGATACGCATCCGTAACCGACCGTCTGGCAGGGCTTGGCGGGGCAAAGTGGGCGGTCCACTACCGCGCCCGCAAGATGGCCGCCGCCGGAGAGCCGATCATCGAGCTGACCATCGGCGAACCCGACGTGCCGACGCCCGCGCCCTTTGTCGAGGCCGCGGCCAGCGCGATGCGGTCCGGGCGCACCGGCTATTCCAACGGACGCGGCGAGCCGGGGGTCGTGGCGGCCCTTGCCGCCCGCTACAGTGCCCGGCGCGGTCGTGCGATCGGGACGGATCAGGTCTTGTGCCTGCCAGGCACCCAGACCACGCTTTACGCGATCCTGCGCGCTCTGGTCGAAACCGGGGACGAAGTCCTTGTCGGTGACCCGATGTATGCCGAATACCAGGGTCAGATCGCCCAGACCGGCGCGCGCATGGTGC
>JANOER010000031.1:0-9540 GCA_031441285.1 Rhodobacterales bacterium | reverse complement strand
CCGGCGCTGCCGCGCTGCGCAGAAGATCCACCGTCCCCGGTGTATGGGTGCGCCCCGACAGAATCAGCCCGGCCGGGCGCCAGGCGATGACCTGCCTGATCCAGGCCTCCTCTTCGGCGGCGGAGTGGTTGTTGGCCCCGATCATCAGCTGGTATCCCAGCCGCGACAATGCCCGGTCGACCCCGTCCAGCACCTGCCCGAACAGCCCCGAGGTCAGGCGCGGCACGCACATGCCGACCAGCGTGCCGGACTGGTCAGCGCCAAAGGCGGCCGCAAGCCGGTTCGGCACATATCCCAGTCTTTCCGCGACCTTGACCACCCGATCCCGCGTGCCTGTGGAAAATCCCGTCCCGCCGCGCAACACCCGGCTGACCGTCATCTTCGACACGCCCGCCGCCTTGGCGATGTCCTCCAGATTTGCCTTCACTGATCTGGCTCCCTGGCAATTCCGACAATCATGTTATCGATAACTTTCTTCTTGACATGAACGGGGTCCGGGACCACGCTTGCCTACGTTACCGGTAAACCTGACGCAAGATCAGGCCCGCCGCAACGCCCCGGGGAGGATCCGCCATGCAACCGTCGTCTGACGGCCTGTTCTTTGATCGCGTCGTCAAGTCCTTTGGCGGCACGCAGGCTCTCAAGGGGGTTTCGCTGACGGTTGGCCGGGGCGAGATCGTCGCCCTTCTGGGCGAGAACGGCGCCGGCAAGTCCACGCTGATCAAGGTGCTTGGCGGCATTCACCGTCCTGATGAAGGCGGAGTGCGGATCGACGGTCTGCCTTACGCCCATGAGGCCGGAAAATCCGGCGGTCAGAAGGTGGCCTTCATCCACCAGGACCTTGGCCTGATCGAATGGATGAGCGTGGCCGAAAACATCGCCCTGGCATTGGGCTATGCGCGCCGCGGCCGCAGGATCGACTGGCCTGCCACCGAAGCGGCGGCGGATGCGGCCCTGCGGCTGGTCGAGGCCGAGTTTCCCGCCACGGCCCGCGTCTCCAGCCTGACCCGCACGCAGAAATCGCTGGTCGCGATTGCCCGCGCCCTTGCCGCAAGCAGCGACTTTCTGGTGCTGGACGAACCCACCGCCAGCCTGCCCGCAGATGAGGTGGAACGCCTGTTTGCCGCCCTCCGCCCGCTGAAATCGAAGGGCGTCGGGATGATCTACGTCAGCCACCGGCTGGACGAGATCTTCCGCATCGCCGACCGCGTGGCCGTGTTGCGCGACGGTCAGATGGTCGGCATGCGCCCCATCGACCACACCACGCCCGAGGAACTGGTCAGCCTGATCGTCGGGCGAAAGGCGCGCGAAATCGCGCGGCCCGCCGTGCTGGAAGGCCCGGCGATCCTGAAGGTCGACGGCCTTGCCACCCCGGCGGTCGGTCCCGTCAGCTTCGAGATCCGGCGCGGCGAACTTCTGGGGCTGGCCGGGCTGCGTGGCGCCGGGCACGAGGATATCGGCCGCGCGCTTTTCGGCGCGATCCCGCATGCGGGGCGCGTCAGCCTGGATGGTCAGGCGCCGGACTTGCGTTCGGCGCAGGCGGCGATGCGGTCGGGGATCGGCCTGGTCGCGCGCGACCGGATCGGCGAAAGCGTGGCCCCCGGACTTGCGATCCGCGAGAACGCCTTCCTGAACCCGTCGGCGACCGGTCGGCGCATGCTGTCCGTCGTGTCGGCGCGTCGCGAAGAGGCGATGGCGCAGGCCATTGGCCAGCGTGTCGGCCTGTCGCCGAACGATCCGGCTCTGGCGATCGAGGCCCTGTCGGGCGGCAATCAGCAAAAGGTCGTGGTCGGACGCTGGCTGGATTCCGGGCGCCGGCTCTTGATCACCGAAGACCCGACGGCGGGTGTCGATGTCGGCGCCAAGGCCGAGATCTACCACCTTCTGTATCAGGCGCTGGCCACGGGCATGGGTGTCCTGGTCGTCTCGACCGATTTCGAGGAAATCGCCGCGATCTGTCACCGAGCCATCGTGTTCAGCCGGGGCCTGCCCGTGGCCGAACTGACCGGCGTCGAACTTTCCACCGAATCGCTGATCCAGGCCGCATCGGCCGGCGAAGCCGCCTGAGGACGCACAGACATGCCCGGAATTGACTCCAACGCCGTCGAGCCGACCAAGGACGAACTTCGGGGCCTGACATCGGTGCAGAAGGCGCTGCGGCTGGCGCCGACCTATGGTCTGGTGATCCTGATGGTCGGCCTGATCCTGCTGTTCTCGATCCTTTTGCCCAACACCTTTCCAACCGTGCTGAACCTGCGTTCCATCCTCAGCGACAAGGCGATCATCGCACTTCTGGCGCTGGCGGCGACGATCCCGATGGTGGCGGGGCGCATCGATCTGACGGTCGGTTACGCCATCGTGCTGTGGCATATCCTCGCGATCAGCCTGCAGACGGTTTACGGCCTGCCCTGGCCGGTGGCCGTGGCCATCGTGCTGGTGCTGGGCGTGATCGTCGGCGCGCTGAACGGTCTTCTGGTCGAAGTGGCACGGATCGACAGCTTCATCGCCACGCTTGGCACCGGAACCGTGCTTTACGCGCTGGCGCTGTGGCACACCGGTGGGCGGCAGATGGTTGGCAGCCTGCCCGACGCGTTCTATGCGATCAACGGCACCTTCGTATTCGGCCTGCCGATCACCGCCTACTACGTTCTGGCGATCACCTTGGCGCTGTGGGTCATTCTGGATTACACCCCCACCGGCCGTTACCTCTATGCCATCGGCGCCAACCAGCGCGCGGCCGAGCTGAACGGAATCCCGACGCGCAAATTCGTGATCGGAGCCTTCGTCGCCTCGGGCCTGCTGACCGCGCTGGCCGGGGTGCTGCTGGCCTCGAAGCTGCGGATCGGTCAGGCCTCGGTCGGGCTGGAATTCCTGCTTCCAGCGTTGGTGGGCGCATTCCTTGGGTCAACCACGATCAAGCCGGGCCGGGTCAACATCTGGGGCACCATCGTCGGCGTAATGATCCTGGCGGTCGGCATCTCGGGCATCCAGCAGTTCGGCGGCAGTTTCTGGGTCGAGCCAATGTTCAACGGAACGACGCTGCTGATCGCCATCGGCATCGCCGGATACGCACAGCGCAAGAAGGGCGCTAAATCACAATAAACCAGCATCTTAGGGAGGAACCACCATGCTGAAACGGACCTTGCTTCAAACACTTCTCGCCGGGACGGTCCTTGCCGTCACCGGATTTTCCGCCGTCGCTCAGGACGCGTTCGACGGCCCCACCACCGGCCCGAAGGCGGCCGAAGGCAAGACCATCGTCGTTCTGGCCGGCGACATGAAGAACGGCGGCATCCTTGGTGTCACTACCGGCATCGAGGAAGCCGCCGCCAAGATCGGCTGGACGGTCAAGGTGCTGGACGGTGCCGGCTCGGTGCAAAGCCGCTCGGCCGCCGTGGGGCAGGCGCTGGCGCTTGGCCCGGATGGGGTCGTGATCAACGGCTTTGACGCCGCCGAACAGCAGGCAGCCCTTGAAGGCGTCACCGCTGCGGGCATCCCGATGGTCTCGTGGCACTCGGGTCCGAAAATCGGCTGCGACGCGCCGGGCGGGATCTTCGCCAACGTCTCGACCGATGCGATGGACGTGTCGACCAAGGCCGCCGAATGGGCGCTGACGGATGCGGGCGGCAAGCCCGGCGTCGTGATCTTCACCGACAGCACCTATACCATCGCCATCCTGAAAGCCGCCAAGCTGAAGGAAATCATCGAGTCCGGTGGCGGCACTGTCCTGGAATGGGTGGACACGCCCATCGCTGAAACCTCGACCCGAATGGGCCCGCTGACCACCACGCTTTTGCAAGAGCACGGCGCTGCCTGGACGCATTCGCTGGCTATCAACGACCTGTACTTCGACTTCATGGGGCCGTCGCTTGCAGCCGCCGGGATCGACGGCAAGGGCAGCCCGAAAGCCGGATCGGCCGGTGACGGGTCCGAAGCGGCCTTCCAGCGCATCCGCACCGGCCAGTTCCAGGCGGTGACGGTGGCTGAACCCCTGAACCTTCAGGGCTGGCAGCTGGTGGACGAGCTGAACCGCGCCATTCAGGGCGAGGCCTGCTCGGGCTACATCACCTCGCCGGCACTGGTGACCGAAGAGGGTCTTGCGACCACCGAAGGCAACACCTTCGACCCGCAGAACGGCTACCGCGAGGCCTATGCGGCGATCTGGGGCAAGTAAGCTTCCTTGAAGAAATCAGGGTGCCGGGGCCTTGCCCTGGCACCCATGCCTGCTGACACCGTCCGGCGCGCAGGCCGAAGGCAGGGACCAGGCCTATCCTGCCGCCTTCCATCCCGTCCGGATATGGGCAAACCCGTCGCGGTACACCGCCTCGGGGCTTTCCGCGAAGTCGCGCCAGACCTTGGTTGCGGCGGCAAGCGCCGGCAGGCCCCGGCCAAATGATTCAATCGTCAGCCAGCCGTCATAGCCCGAGCGGCGGATCGCGGAGAAAGTCTCGGCCCAGGGAATGTTGCCACGCCCCGGAACCCCGCGATCGTTTTCGGACACATGCACATGGGCGATATGGCGCAGATTGGTGGTGAATGCGGCAATCGGGTCCGGCTCTTCGATGTTGCAGTGAAACGTGTCGTACATCGCCTGAATGTTCGGGTGCCCGATCTCGTCCAGATGCGCACAAAGACCTGCCATCGTGTTCACCAGATAGCATTCGAACCGGTTCAGCGCCTCGAGTGCCACAGTCACACCGCGCGTGGCGGCATGATCCCCGATGGCACGTTGTGACGAGATGGAGCGGGCGAATTCCTCGCCGGTCGGGCTGCTGCCGGAAAAATGCCCCAACGTCGAATGCAGGGGACCGGCGACAGTATCCGCCCCAAGCGCCTTTGTGCAGTCGATCACCCAGCGCATATGCGCGACCCCTGCCCCGCGCGCGGCCTTGTCGCCGATCAGGTTCATCGCGGGATCGCCCATTGCCGAAACCGCCGTGCGCGCCAGGCCGATCTTGTCCAGCAGGTCGGCCAGCCGGGCATAGTCGTCCGGCGCCCCTTCGAAGATCGGCACTTCCACCCCGTCGAACCCGGTGGCCTTGATGTCGCGCAACAGCGCCTCGTGCTCTTGCGTGACATGGGTGGTCCACAGGAACATGCACATTCCGATCCGCATGGTCAGATCCCCATCATCCGCTTCAGCAAGGCCATGTCGGTGCCGCCGCTGGCAAAGTCGTCGAACGCGCGTTCGGTCACGCGGATGATGTGGTTGTTGATGAACGGCGCCCCTTCAGCGGCCCCGTCCTCGGGGTGTTTCAGGCAGCATTCCCATTCCATCACCGCCCAGCGGTCATAGTTGTACTCGGCGAGTTTTGAAAAAATGCCGACAAAATCGACCTGCCCGTCGCCAAGGCTGCGGAACCGCGCGGCGCGCTTCATCCAGGGCTGGTAGCCGGAGTAGACCCCTTGCCGCCCGGTCGGATTGAACTCGGCATCCTTGACGTGGAACGCTGCTATCCGGCTGTGGTAGATGTCGATGAATTCCAGATAGTCCAGCTGTTGCAGCAGGAAATGCGACGGGTCGTAGTTGATGGTGCAGCGTTTGTGCCCGCCGACCGCGTCAAGGAACATCTCGAAGGTCGTGCCGTCGAACACATCCTCGCCGGGATGGATCTCGTAGGCCAGATCACAGCCGGCGTCCTCATAGGCGTCCAGAATCGGGCGCCAGCGGCGACCAAGTTCCGCGAAGGCCTCGTCGATCAGACCGGCCGGGCGCGGTGGCCAGGGGTAAAGATAGGGAAACACCAGTGACCCGGTAAAGCTGACAGAGGCCAGCAGGCCAAGGTTGCGCGAGGCCTTGGCTGCGTATTTCATCTGTTGCACCGCCCATTCTTGCCGGGCCTTCGGATTGCCATGCACCGCAGCCGGGGCAAAGCCGTCAAAGGCCGCGTCATAGACCGGATTGACCGCAACAAGCTGGCCCTGAAGATGGGTCGAAAGCTCGGTGATTTCGACGCCCGCATCGGCGCAGATGCCGATGACCTCATCGCAGTAGGTTTGCGAGCTGGCCGCCTTTTGCAGGTCGAACAGGCGTGCATCCCAGCTGGGGATCTGGATACCCCGGAACCCCAGACCGCCTGCCCATGCAGCGATCGAGGCCAGGCTGTTGTAGGGCGCATGATCGCTGACAAACTGCGCCAGAAATATCCCCGGACCCTTCATCGTCTTTGCCATTGCATCCCCCTAAAGTTGTTGCGGATCAAGGCCCGCGCTGTTGATCGCGGTATCGTTGATGGGTTCGGGTCGACCGTCAAGCTGGTAATACCAAAGACAGGCTGCTTTTTGCGTCGGCGAGCTTCGGACGGATCGATCACATCCGGCTGGAATCCGGCAAAATCCATGTTTTCATGCTTTTCCTGCAAGGCGCCTGACCATCCTTGCGCGGTGATCCCCTTTGCGGTATCTCTGCCTGAAGGCAATCTGGTCGAACCAGATGGGCTTTGATAATTCGCGAGCTGATCGCGCGTCGGAACAGTTTGGAACACCGAAAAGGGGACAGAATGCATCTTTCAACCCACAACTGGATGCGGGCCGAACCGCTGGATGTCACCCTCCGGCGGATCAAGAAATACGGCTACGAATCCATCGAAATCTCGGGCGAGCCTGCGCAATACCAGGTCAAGGAAACCCGCGCGCTCTTGAAGGAACACGGCATCCGCTGCTGGGGAGCCGTGACGCTGACGCTGGGCGAGCGCAACCTTGCCGCCAAGGACGAAGGCCAGCGCGCGCGGTCGGTCGACTATGTCAAATCGGTGCTGACCATGGTGTCGGAGCTTGAGGGCCAGATCATCACGCTGGTGCCGGCTACTGTCGGCAAGGTGGTGCCGGACGCGACCGAGGAAGAAGAGTGGAAATGGGTGGTCGAGGCGACGAAGGAATGCTTCGCCCATGCCCAGAAGGTCGGCGTGAAAGTGGCGATCGAACCCCTGAACCGGTTCGAGACCTACTTTTTCAACCGCGCCGCACAGGCGCTGGCGCTGGCCGACGCGGTGCACCCGGACTGCGGCGTCTGCCTTGATGCCTACCATCTGAACATGGAGGAATCGAACATCCACGACGCGATCCGTCTGGCGGGCAAGCGGCTGTTCGATTTCCACGTCGCCGACAACAACCGCTTTGCCGCGGGTCTTGGCCATCTGGACTGGAAGGCAATCGTCGCGACCCTGCGCAGCATCGGCTATGACGGTGCGCTGACCAATGAATTCGTCGCTCCGGTCGACCGGACCCCGGCGGCGATCTATCCCGACATGGTGGAACGCAATCCGGTCGATATCTCGCCCGAGCAGCTGAAGTTCATCCAGGACCACGGGTCCAGTGTCCTGACCGAGAAATTCTATGATGCGCAGATGCGGATCACCGCTGAAACCCTGTTGCCTTTGATCAAGTAGGCAAACCGCGCCCTGCCCCGGCATTCCGGGGCAGCCGCAGGATGATTGGAGACAGGGATGCGGATCAAAAGCGTCGAGGCCTGGTGGGTTTCGATCCCGATCGAAACCGCCCGCCAGCACCGCAGCGATTTCGGCACGCTGACCACGTTCGATGCCGCGATCCTGCGCATTGAAACCGATGACGGGCTGGTTGGCTGGGGCGAGGGCAAGAATGCTGCCGGCAGCGCGGGGCACTACAGCGCGCTGGTGCATCTTCTGAACCATGAAATCGCGCCGCTGCTGATCGGCCAGAACGCGGGCGACATCACCGCGATCTGGGAGATGCTGTATAGCGGCGTGCGCGCGGGCCAGGCGGCGCGTGCGGGCCATGCCATGCCGCAGATCGCACGGCGCGGCCTGACGGTTGCCGCAATCTCCGCCGTCGACATCGCTTTGTGGGACATCCTTGGCAAGCACCTGAACCAGCCGGTCTGGCAACTCTTGGGCGGACGCAAGGCCGACCGGTTGCCGGCCTATGCTTCGGGTGGCTGGGCAAATGCAGAGGGCATCGGGGCGCAACTGCAATCCTACATCGACATCGGCGGCTTTCGGGCGGTGAAGATGCGGGTCGGTTCCATGGACGGCGCGGCCCATGTGTCGGCTGCGCGCGTCAAGGCGGCCCGTGCAGCCCTTGGCCCCGGCATCGAGATCGCCGTGGACGCGCATGGCACCTATACCGTGGGCGAGGCCAGGCGTTTTGCGCATCTGGTGCGCGACTGCGACCTGGCCTGGTTCGAGGAACCCGTCATCGCCGACGATAAGCCTGGCATGGCCGAGGTGCGCGCCTTTGCCACCATGCCTATTGCAGCCGGCGAATCCGAAGCTACGCGCTTTGACTTTCGCGATCTGGTGAAGGGGGCCTGCGTCGATATCCTGCAACCCGATCCGGCGTTCTGTGGCGGCATCACCGAAACCCTGCGGATTGCCGGCCTTGCCTCAAGCTTCAACCTGCGCTTTGCCCCGCATCTGTGGGCCGGGGCGCCGTGCTTTTTCGCCGGGCTGCATCTGTGTGCGGCGTCGCCCGCCAGTTTCACCGTGGAATATTCCTGCGGGGCCAATCCGATGATCCACGACCTGATCGAAGGCAGCGTTGCCGCATCCGACGGCATGGTCGCCATCCCCGATGGACCGGGCCTTGGTTTCTCGATATCCGAGGCGTTTCTGAAGGACCATGTAAGGAAACCTTAGGCTTATGTCTGGAAAGAACCTGCTGACAGAACTTGCGGCCTTTCTTTACACCTCGTCCAACGCGAACAACGGCCGCACGCCGTCGGAACGTGAACTGGCCGAGCATTTCTCTGTCAGCCGGGGCCAGATCCGTGAGACTCTGGCGATCCTCGAGGCGATGCAGATCGTTGAACGCCGGGCGAAATCGGGGATCTTCCTGACCACCCGAACCGCCTCGGTCGAGGCGCTGGCGCTGTTTGCCAAGGCGGGCCTTCCGCTTGACCCGGTGCAGATCTACGAGGCGGTGGAGTTGCGCAAGATCCACGAGATAAAGGCCGCCGAACTGGCCAGCCTGCGCGCGACGGAAGAGAACTTCGCCCGCCTGCGCGAGATTCTTGCCAACTCGGAGCGACGGTTGGCGGCTGGCGAGCCCTTGGCCGAAGAGGACCGGGACTTTCACCTCGAGATCGTGCGCGCCACACAGAACACCGTCTTTTTCCGCGTGTGCAGCGTTTACTACGCCATGGGCGAACGCCGCCTGCCGATCTATTTCGCCGATCCGGCACGGGGCGAGCGCAGCCATGCCGAACATCTGCAGATCTTTGACGCGATCCAGAAGCGCGATGCGAACCTGGCCCAGGCCTTGATGAACACCCATCTGCAGGGGGTCGAAGGCTACTGGAAGGGTCTGATTGACGGCAAGAAAACCTGACATGCCGCAGATCTTCTCGACCCATCCCCTGCATCCCGACGTGACCGCGCGGCTGGTGGCGGCGGGCGACTACCGGGTAGCCTCGCAGCCCAGTGCGGCGGCGATCCTGGGCGAAGGGTTGGCGGCAAGCGTGCTGATCGTGCGCGCGCCCATTCCGGCCGAATACTTCGCCAGCGCCAAAGCCTTGCGCGCCGCCGTGCGGCATGGGGCCGGCCTTGACATGATCCCGATGGA
>JANOER010000030.1:0-2684 GCA_031441285.1 Rhodobacterales bacterium | reverse complement strand
CCAAGGGTGTTGAAGAAGCTGGCGAATTCGATGCCGATGGCGCCCGAGCCGATGACCAGAAGCTTCTTCGGCATCCGGCTGGCGACAAGCGCGTGCTTGTAGGACCAGACCAGATCGCCGTCCGCTTCCAGCCCCGGCAGTTCGCGGGCCCGCGCGCCGGTGGCAAGGATGATCGACTTGGCGGTCAGGGTTTCGGTGCCCTTGTCGGTTTTCACACTGACGGTGCCCTTGGCGGGGATCGTGGCCGCGCCCATGAAGACGGTGACCTTGTTCTTCTTCATCAGATGGCCGATGCCGCCGGACAGCTGTTTGGCCACCCCGCGGCTGCGGGCGACGACGGCGGGCAGGTCATAGCTGATCCCGGTCGCCCCTAACCCGAATTCCTTGGCGCGGTGCATCAGGTGAAAGACCTCGGCGCTGCGCAGCATCGCCTTCGTCGGAATGCAGCCCCAGTTCAGGCAGATGCCGCCCAGATGCTCGCGTTCGACGATGGCCACCGTCAGGCCCAGCTGGCTGGCCCGGATGGCGGCAACATAGCCCCCCGGTCCGGCACCGATCACGATCACGTCGAAGTTCTGGCTGGCCATCTGTCCCCTCCCCGGAAAAGTAGTTTGCCCTTAAACTATTCTGAAACCCCAAGCAATAAAGGCCGTGACGTGGGCCTATGCATCGGGTGCATGGCTGCGCAGTTCCCGGACCAGAGCCATGTAGCCGCCACTGTCCAGATAGACCTGCTCCTCAGCCGAACTGACCCGGCCAAGCTGGGCGTTGCGGGTCGGAAACCGGCCGAAGCGGGCGATCACCTGCTGATGCGCACGGGCGTGCAGCGCAAGGTCAGGGTTGGACGGCATCCGTTCAGAGATCAGTTGGACGGACAGCGCCTGATCGGCGGGATCTTCGGAATGCTCATAGGGCATGTAGAAGAACTGGCGTTCGGGTTCGGGGGCGTCCATGTCCCAGCCTGCCGCCACCGCCTTGCGCGCGGCGTCACGCGCGCGGGGATCGGTTGCAAAGGCCAAGGCGCTGCCGCGATGGATGTTGCGCGGGATCTGGTCGGTCAGGATCAGGAAGCCCAGCGTGCCGACCGTGCCGCTGACCCAATGGTCCAGCCCGCCGTTATGGGCGGCCTGCCAGAGATCGCCGAAGCGGTCGCGACACACGGCGTCGATCGCGTCGCCGCCGGCATACCAGCCCTTGGGACCGATCTCTTGCAGCCAGAACTCCAGAACCTCTACCGGATCGGACATCGGCACCTCCCTGATGGGCCAAAGCCTTGCAGGGAAACGCCGCCGCTGCAACCGGGGATTGGCTCAGGGCTTTGCCGCCTTGTCGAGGATGGCCCCCACCGCAAGCGGTGAGGCACCTTGCGTCACCCCGCGGAAGGCGCCGGTGACCGTGGGCGTCGCGCGGCGCGACATGCGGTAGATCGCATAGGCGGCCAGCAGGACATAAAGGACCCCGATGAACAGGAAGAACCCGCGCGGGCCGACCGTCTCCATCATCCAGCCGGTGATCAGGGGGCCGAAGATCGCGCCGAACCCGTTCAGGAAGATCAGCCCGGCCGAGGCGGCGGCCATCTGTTCACGCGACAGGAAGTCGTTGGTGTAGGCGATCAGCAGGGCATAGACCGGGTTGGTGATCCCCCCCAACAGCAGCGCCACGACGATCAGGGCAGAGAACGGCAAAGGCGTGAAGGCGGCCAATAGCATGACGCCCGCGGCGACAACCGACAGGCCCATGACCAGCTTGCGCCGGTCCATCCGGTCGGAGGCCCAGCCGATCGGATATTGCAGCACCAGTCCGCCCACATACAGGCTGCCGACGAAGATCGAGATCTCGCGCACGCTCAGGCCTTCTTGCGCGCCCCAGACCGAGGCCATGCCGAACATCGCCGAAAAGACCCCCCCGGTCAGCAGCATCCCTGCGCAGCCGAGGGGCGAGATACGAAAAAGTTCGGCAAAGCCAAGGCGTTTGGTGCTGTCGAAGGCAGGCGCGGGGGTGGGGGCCAGCAGAATCGGCATGAAGGCCAGCGACACCAGCACCGACGGGATGATGAACAGCGCGAAACCGGACTGGTCGGGCACGTTCAACAGAACCTGGCTGGCGATGATCCCCAGCATCTGCACGATCATGTAGGCCGACAGCGCCTGACCGCGGGTTTCGTTCGAGGCGGTGTTGTTGATCCAGCTTTCGGCGGTGATGTAGATGCCGGAAAAGCAGAACCCCGCCAGCACCCGCAGGACGGTCCAGACGATCCAGTCGGGAAACACCGGGAAAATCACCAGAATGGCCGAGATGAACGATCCAAGCGCCGCAAAGACGCGGACATGCCCGACCTGGCGGATCATCTTCGGCGCGGCCCAGGACCCGAACAGGAACCCGACAAAGTAGGCCGACATGATGTAGGACAACTGGTAGGTGGTGAACCCCTCGACATTGCCCCGGATGCCCAGAAGCGTGCCCTGGATGCCGTTGCCGACCATCAGCAGCATCACCCCCATCAGAAGCGGCCAGGAGTGGGTCAGGACTTTGAGCATCAGGCGGGATCCGGGATCAGAAGCGAGCTGTCGCCATAGGAAAAGAAGCGGTAGCCCTGTTGGATGGCATGGTCATAGACGCAGCGCAGGCGCGTCTCGCCCATAAGCGCCGAAACCAGCATCATCAGCGTCGATTTCGGCAGGTGA